>CAYQYM010000416.1:0-2334 GCA_964421715.1 uncultured Acidipila sp. | reverse complement strand
CCTGCCGCACGACAACGCTGCACGCCGAGGGAGGCCGCCTGACCGGCCTTGCCGTGCTGGACCTGCTGCACGGGCATAAGCTCAAGCCGGCCGCAGTGGGCGGCCTCACGCTGGGTGCCGATCCGGTGGTGAGCAACGTAGCCACGGCGAGCGCCTGGTACGCGCAGGAGCACCACGGCGCGGCGCTGGTGCATGGCTTCCTGGTGCGCAAGGCGGAGAAGGCGCACGGAACTGGCCGCCGGATCGAGGGCTTCTTCAAACCCGGCGCGCAGGTCGTGATTGTGGATGATGTGTGTACCACGGGCGCCTCGACCATCGCGGCCATCGAAGCAGCGCGCGAGGCCCGTATGCAGGTCATCGGAGCGGTCTGCCTGGTGGAGCGGCAGGAGGCCATGGGCCGGCCCGCAGTGGAGGCGGCGGCTGCAGGCGCGCCATTCCTAAGCCTTTTCACGGCGGACGAGGTGCGGGCCGAACACGTGCTGCACCTGGCCATGTGAGCATACCGGTGTGGGTACGTGGGGTTGCAAAAGCAGGGGCGAAGCCAAAGGCTACGCCCCTGCGTGGTCCGGCAGAGCGCTACTGCGTGGGGGCGTTCGAAGGCGGGTGCATTTGCCCGGTGGCTGCCGGGGCCGTGGGCTCGCCGCCCGTGGTGTTCGAGAGCAGCTGCACTTCTACCCGGCGGTTCTTCTTACGGCCTGCGGCGGTATTGTTGGGCGCGACCTCCTGGTCCTTGCCGATGCCGATGAGGTAGAACTTGTGCGCGGGCACATTGTATTTCGAGGCCAGGTATTGAACGACAGCCTGCGCCCGGCGCTGGCTGAGGTCGTAGTTGTAAGCGGCTGAGCCGGTGGAATCCGTACCGCCGGTCACCTCGAGAATGTAGCTCTTCTGGTTGGCAAGCTGGCCCGCAAACTGATCCAGTTGCTGCTTGTCCGCCTTGGTCAGGTCTGCTTTGTCAAAGCCAAAATTGACAGAGACATCAGCCACCTGCTTGTAATTATCCAGGTTGCCGATAGCCGAGGACAGAGAATCGGCCCGATTGATGGCCTCCTGCGCGGACTGCTGCGCCTGACCTGCCGCCTGGTTGGCGTTCTGCGCGGACTGCTGCGCCTGGTTGGCGCTGTTCTGCGCCTGGGTGATACCGGATTGCGCGCGCTGGTTCACATCCTGAATGGCGCGGTTGTTCTTTGCCGTCGCGTCATCCAGCTCGTTCGTCTTCTCAATGATCGGCTGCGTCTGGCTACGGACGTACTTCTTGCTGCTGCAGCCACTCGCCAGAATGAGGGAAAGAGCCCCGAGCGCTGAAAGGAACTGCATCCTGCTTGCGTTTTTCATGTTGCGGTTACCTCTTGCGGGTTTGAATGCCGGGGTCTGCCCACACCCCTTCCCCTAATAAGATGCAACTACACTGCCAAAGGCGTGCTGAATGTAAGTGCCTGAAAATGCTCAAACAGCATAGGTTGACACCAGAATGCGCAAGGCTTTTCAGGTAGCTTTTACGCGGTGGTGGTGCAGCTGCCCGGCGCGGTCCAGCGCTATAACTTCATTGCATCCATAAACGGAATACTGTTACCGTGCGCTGCTCGCGCCGGTTGTGTGCGGTGCCGAACCTGCTGGTGGTGGGTGCAGTCGCCGGCGGCTGAGCACATGGACTGTTCCATGCCTGCAATGGCGGCGTCTGCCGCCGTCCGCCTGCCCTCGCCCTCAAACTTCAAGGACAAACGACCGCGTGCGCAGGATGAAAGCCCGGCTCTCTTCTACATGCGATTGCGCGCGCTCCCTTCGTTGGCGAAGAAACGGTAACATGGAACTATCTCCTCCCCATGGATCTCCAGGAAAAAATCCGGACGCTGCCGACCCGGCCCGGCGTTTATCTCTACAAGAATGCCGAGGGCGAGGTTATCTACGTTGGCAAGGCGAAGAACCTGCGTGCGCGCGTACGCAGCTACCTGCTGGAGGGCTCGCAGGCAAACGCCAAGACCGGCTCGTTGATGCGCGAGGCGGTGGATCTCGATTACATCCTCGTGGACAACGAGCACGAGGCGCTGGCGCTTGAAAACAACCTGATCAAGCAGCGCAAGCCGCGCTTCAACATCCTGCTGCGCGACGACAAAACCTATCCCTACGTGAAGCTCACGCTTTCGGACCGCTTTCCCAAGGCATTCGTCACGCGGCGGCTGCGCAAGGACGGCGCGGCTTACTACGGCCCGTATTTCCCCGGCAATCTGGCGCACCGCATCGTTGAGCTGATCCACCGCAGCTTCCTGATTCCAAGCTGCAAGTTAGACCTTTCGCGCTACTACGCCCGGCCCTGCCTGCAGTACTACATCAAGC
>CAYQYM010000415.1:0-2335 GCA_964421715.1 uncultured Acidipila sp. | reverse complement strand
AGGGCACCGTGGTCGATGTACGCATCTTCTCCCGCAAGGGGCAGGAGAAGGACGAGCGCGCCAAGCTGATCGAGGCTGACCAGGTGGCGAAGCTCGAAAAGAACCTGGCGGATGAGATCCGCATTCTCACTGACGAGCGGCTCAAGCGCCTGGAGTCGATCCTCGGCGGTAAGGAGGTCCTTGCCGACCTGCACGATGAGCGCACCAACAAGCGCCTGCTGACCAAGGGCGTGCTGGTGGACCGCGATGCCATCGAGCGCATCTCGACCAAGAACCTGAAGCGCATCCGCTATGCGGACAAGGACCCGCGCGTCAACGAGCAGATTGACGAAATCGAGGAGATGACCTCGCGCCAGATCGATGTTCTGCGCAAGATCACCAACGAGAAGATTGCCAAGCTGCAGAAGGGTGACGAGCTCGCACCGGGCGTCATCAAGCTGGTCAAGGTCTACATCGCCATGAAGCGCAAGTTGTCGGTGGGCGACAAGATGGCCGGCCGGCACGGAAACAAGGGCGTCATCGCGCGCATCCTTCCGGAAGAAGACATGCCGTACATGCCGGACGGAACGCCGGTCGAGATTGTCCTCAATCCGCTGGGTGTTCCTTCGCGTATGAACGTGGGTCAAATCCTGGAGACGCACCTTGGCTGGGCGGCGCATGAGCTGGGCAGGCAGGTGGCGGAGCTGGTGGAAAAGCACCAGAGCGCCAACCTGGTCCGCGAGGCCGTCCGCGAGCGCTTTGCCGGCACGGCTGCACTGCGGCAGTTGCTTGAGCTTGATGACGACCAGCTGCTCCGCGTCGCCGCAGGCATGGCACGCGGTATCTGGTTCGGCACCGCGGTCTTCGACGGCGCACGCGAAACCGAGATCAAGGCGCTGCTGGCTGCGGCCGGTCTGCCCACCTCGGGCAAGACGCACCTCTTCGATGGTATGACGGGGGAGCAGTTCGAGCAGCCGGTTACGGTCGGCATGATTTACATGCTCAAGCTGTCCCACCTGGTCGACGACAAGATCCACGCGCGGTCCATCGGGCCGTACTCGCTCATCACCCAGCAGCCGCTGGGCGGTAAGGCGCAGTTCGGCGGGCAGCGTTTCGGTGAGATGGAGGTCTGGGCGCTGGAAGCCTACGGTGCCGCCTACATCCTGCAAGAGCTGCTCACCGCCAAGTCCGACGACGTCTACGGCCGCACGAAGATTTACGAGGCCATCGTCAAGGGAGAGGCGGCCATCGAGCCCGGTGTGCCGGAGTCGTTCAACGTGCTCATCCGCGAGCTGCAGTCACTGTGCCTGGACGTCGAGCTGATCAAGTTGACGCCGCAGGGCACGGAGAAGAAGCTGCCGCTGCCCACGCTGGCCGCGGCAGACTGACCTCGGGTCCGGCGGGCCTCCGCCGGGCTCCGCACCTGGAACGTGCGCAGCCCGGAGGCCGCAGCGGCCCGAGCTTGAACTTTGAATATTGAGGCGGCCGCAACCATGGCCGCGATGAAGAGAACAGTAGCAACCGCAGCCGGAGAGCCGAGCGAACCTGCTGCCAAGTAGGAACACCTTGTACCGTTCCAGCCCGTTTGAACTGACCAGCCCGATCACTGATTTCGACGCGATTCGCATCCAGCTCGCGTCCCCTGAGAAGATTCGCAGCTGGTCCCATGGCGAAGTCACCAAGCCGGAGACCATTAACTACCGCACCTTCAAGCCGGAGCGCGACGGACTCTTCTGCGCCCGTATCTTTGGCCCCGTCACCGACTGGGAGTGCCTCTGCGGCAAGTACAAGCGCATGAAGCACCGCGGCGTCATCTGCGACAAGTGCGGCGTGGAGGTCACGCTGTCCAAGGTCCGCCGCGAGCGCCTCGGCCACATCGAGCTGGCCTCGCCCTGCTCGCACGTGTGGTTCTTCAAGGGACTACCCTCGCGCATCGGCCACCTGCTCGACATCTCGCTGCGCGACCTCGAGAGCGTGCTCTACTTTGAGAGCTACGTTGTGGTCGACCCAGGGGACGCGCCCGTGAAGGAGCGCGAGATCATCAAGGACGAGACCAAGTTTCGCGAGCTCGACCAGCAGTACCGGCCCACCGGCTTCAAGGGCATGATGGGCGCAGAGGCCATTAAGGAGCTGCTCAAGCGCGTGAACGTGGACGAGCTCGGCATCGAGCTGCGCGAGCGCATGAAGCAGGAGACCTCGCTGCAGAAGCGCCTTAAATACTCCAAGCGGCTCAAGGTCGTCGAGGCCTTCCGCAAGTCCGGCAACAAGCCGCAGTGGATGATCCTCGACGTGATCCCGGTCATCCCGCCTGAGCTGCGCCCGCTGGTGCCGCTCGACGGCGGCCGCTTTGCCACGT
>CAYQYM010000414.1:0-2336 GCA_964421715.1 uncultured Acidipila sp. | reverse complement strand
CTGGGTGGTGTGGACGAGCTCGGGACGGTCGCGGTAGGTGTCGAGCGCCCACACACCGCTCTCGTCAGGCAGGCGAAGGCCGGCGGCTACCACCGGCATGCGCGCCTGCTCATCGGCGCGCTCCCTGCGCTCCTCGGCATCGATATCGGCCGCGTTTTCGTTCCCGGGCGTCTTCTGCGCCTGCGCCGCCTGAGGCGCGCCGGGGGTTTGGCTGCTGTTCCACCGTCGGGTGGCCTCCCAGTCCACCAGCGCTGTGGGTAACTCCTCCCACTCGCCGCCGCGTTCGGCGCTGATGTAGCGCACGCGGTCACCCTTAACCACGTAGCGGGTCACGATCTGGTAAGAGCCGTCCTTGAGGATAATGCGCTGCGTGGCGGGCTGGGCACGTGCGCCGGCACCGGGCAGAAGCAGCAGGAGGCCGAGCAGTAGAAGCGGAAGCTGGCGATGTTTTCCCATAGGGTCAAAGCTTAGACGAAGCCTGCCGGGCCAACGTTGCGCGCACGCGCTGAGGTATGCTTCTAGATGGGAGAGACTGCCTTCTTTCCACCACGTCCAGACCGGTTCAGGGTTGGCAGGGGGCACCTGGAGTGTGCCCGGAAGAGCATCTTCTGGAAGGCTTCGTGGTGGAGCGCCGCGGCTGTGCTCTGCATGTTACTGCTGGTGCTGCTCTCAACCGTGCAGCTGGCGCACTCCCACCCGGATGCGAAGGCTGGAGACCACTGCCAGATCTGCGCCTCTGTCCATTCGGTGTTGCCGGCCGCGCGCGCCGTCTCCCAGGTCACGCTGACCCTGGCCAGCATCTCGCTTGCGGCAAAGCCGCTGGCAAGAGCCAGCGGATTCTGGACCTGCAGCTTCTTCAACCGGCCGCCTCCTGTTACCGGACTGTCTGTCTCATAGCAGCGCTTCACTTGTCCGGCATAAAACAGGAGACTTCATCATGCGGTGGCCAACCACGCGCACTTTCTTCTTTTCCTCTTTGATCCTTGGCTGCACGGGCGTGCTTGCGGCGCAGTCCGTCGGCGCCTCCGGTACTATCAGCGGCACGGTGCTCGACACCACGGGGGCAGCGATTGTGGGCGCGAAGATCGAGGTGCAGAATCCCGTATCCGGGCTCGACCGCATGACCGTAACCGACGACACAGGCCACTACACAATCAACAATCTGCCCTTTGGGAGCTATCACGTGGTCGGCATGGCAGCCGGGTTCCTATCGGCCGCGCAGGATGCAGTGCTGCGCAGCAGCGTACCTGTGACGCTGGCCTGGGCGCTGGCACCGGCCGGTACAGCAACCACTGTTACGGTCACCAGCGATTCCGGAGACCTGGTGGAGAACACGCCGCAGCCGGTTACAAATCTGGACAGCAATTTCATTGCGCGGATTCCCACCGAGGGCACCAGCTCCGGGCTCAGTTCCCTGATCGCGAACGCCACGCCGGGCATCGTATCGGACTCGAATGGACTCTTTCACCCCCAGGGGGAGCACTCGGATACAAACTTCAGCGTGGACGGCCAGCCGATCACCGACCAGCAGAGCCGGCTTTTCTCAAACCAGCTTTCGTTGGGATCCATCCAGTCCATGCAGGTCATCTCCGGGGTGGCTCCTGCCGAGTATGGGGACAAGGCGAGCCTCGTGGTTCGCACCACATCGAAGTCAGGCCTGGGCATGCGCAAGCCGCACGGGCTCGTGGCGCTCGGCTACGGCAGCTTCGGCACCACGACGTTCGACGGCAACGTGGGCTTCGGCAGCGACGCCTACGGCTCGTTCACCTCGGTGGACGGGATCAACAGCGGACGTTTCCTGGACACGCCCGAGTTCGTGCCGCTGCACGACCATGGGAACGTAGAAAACATTTTTGAGCGGCTAGACCTGCAGGGCAGCGGAAAGAACAGCCTGCACCTGAATATGGGCCTGTCCCGCTCCTGGGCGCAGATTCCGAACCAATTTGACCAGAACACAGCCGGGCAGGACCAGCGGCAGCAGATTAAGAGCTTCAACTTCGCACCCACCTACACGCACCTCTTCAACCAGTACACGTTGTTGAACGCGAACGCGTGGGTGCGCCAGGACCAGATGCACTACTATCCGTCGCGCAATGTGTTTTCTGACATTCCTGCGACGCTGGCCGATACGCGCCGGCTGACAAATATCGGCCTCAAGGCAGATCTCTCCTACGTGCGCGGCAGCCAGAACATCAAGGGCGGGGCCGTCTTCCAGCACACCCCACTGGTGGAGTCATTCAGCATCGGCATCACTGACCCTGCCTACAACGCGCCGTGCCTGGATGCGAGCGGGGCACCGGTCACGGACCCGGCTGCCACTCTGCCCTGCACTGCGG
>CAYQYM010000413.1:0-2339 GCA_964421715.1 uncultured Acidipila sp. | reverse complement strand
GGCGGCTGGGTGGTGACCAAGTGCGGCCCGGCCGGCTGCGTCGCGGTCGGCCCGGACGGCCGGCGGTACGCCGAGCCGGCGCCGGCGGTGGAGGTGGTGGACACCACCGGTGCCGGGGACGTGTTCGACGCGGGGCTGGTGCTCGGCCTGGCCGAGGGCGAGTGGAACTATAGCTTCCTGCTGAATGCGCAGGGCCGCATTCAGGGCGATGCCAACGTGTACCGGCATCCCGGGCACCTGGTGCTCGAGATGGATCGCGCGCAGGTGGAGCGGTTGATCGCTCACCTGGACCACTTCATCATCATGGACGACGTCGAGCTTGCAGCCGTTGACACCGCGGCGGTCGCGGGCATCGAACTGGTTGGCCCTGAGGCTGCCGCCGTGCTCACGCGTGCAGGGCTGCCGGTTCCAGCGCCGATGCAATTCACGGAAGCCGAGTGGCAGGGCGGGACGGTCGAGGTGTCACGCACCCACGGAACGCTGGTTGCTCACTATGCGATATGGCTGGCCGCGGGTGCGGAACCGAAGCTGCTGCAGGCCCTGGGCGATGTGTGCTGGAGCAGCGCGGAGGAGATGGATGCGCTGCGTGTCGTTGAGGGCATCCCGCTCTACGGGCGGGACATCACCGATAAGCACCTGGCGCAGGAGACGGGCCAGGACCGCGCGCTCAACTTTGCCAAGGGATGTTACCTGGGCCAGGAGATCGTCGAGCGCATCCGCTCGCGCGCCACGGTGCATCGCGGCATTCTGCAGTTTCAGCTTGCGGGCGACGTGCCGGAAGCGGGTTCTAAGCTTCACCTTTCCGGCGAAGAGCGCACCGCGGGCGAGCTGACGAGCATCGCAGTCATCAGGACGCAGGCCGAGCCGGTGACGTTTGCGCTTGGAACCGCGCGCTTTGAGGCGCTGGCAACCACCGGTGAGCTGGATTACGCAGGCGGCAAGGCCACCACGTTGAAGACCGCGCCACGATGGATTGTAGATGGGAATCGGGAAAGGGCTCGTGGAAGGAATGGGAGATGAGTGAAAAGACGCCGTCGTTTACCGTAACGGACCGCTGCAAGTTCAACCTGGATGGTGAGCCCCGCGAGTCAGAGTCTGCGCAGGAGGGCCCGCCGGAGGCCACCAGTGCGCAGCAGCAGGCGAGCAACGTGATGCGGATGCCGGACCCGGCCGCCGGACCTGCACACGAGGAGGCCCCGCCGCCCAAGGTGGAAGGCCCCCCGCCGCCCACAAGCAGCGAGGTGGCCGCGCAGAACGCAGCTTACCAGCAGAGTTCGCGCGACCTGGACACGATGCTGCAGCAGGCGAATCCGGGCCTGCCGCTGGAGGGTGCAGTCACCTTTGACCACGTAATCCAGTCCTTCTATCTAAGCGCGCTGATGGCGATGGGCGCGGGCACGGAACCGGGACAGAAGCCCCGCATCGACATCATCGGCGCGCGCCAGAGCATCGACATGCTCAGCGTGCTCAAGGAAAAGACGCAGGGAAACCTGAGCCAGAA
The DNA here is from genome assembly GCA_964421715.1 of uncultured Acidipila sp. Taxonomy (GTDB): domain Bacteria; phylum Acidobacteriota; class Terriglobia; order Terriglobales; family Acidobacteriaceae; genus CAYQYM01. The sequence continues at coordinate 838 of CAYQYM010000413.1, read as the reverse complement.
GGAGCGGCAGCTGATGGAAGGCGCGCTGTTCGAGCTGCGCATGATGTTCCTTGAGATCACCAACGCCATTGCCAAATCGGCGCAGAACCCGCCGCCGCCCAAGAAATAGCAGCTTTGCAGGCTACGCTCACCATCCTGGGCAGCGGAACGAGCATGGGCGTGCCCACGCTTGGCTGCGAATGCCGCGTCTGCACGTCGGCCGATCCGCACGACCGCAGAATGCGTCCCTCGGTGGCGCTTACCTGGCCGGGGCACAGCATCGTCTTTGACACGGGTCCGGACTTCCGCCTGCAGGCGCTCACGCACGGAATCCGCAACGTGGATGCGGTGTTTTACACGCATGGCCATGCCGACCACATCCTCGGGCTGGACGACCTGCGTCCGCTGAGCTTCGGCCGCAAGGAGCGCCTTCCGCTCTACGCGGACGACGCCACGGCGGAGGTGATCGAGCGCATCTACCCTTACACCTTTGCGCCGGACGCCACCTATCCCAATCGCGCCCGCGTCGCCATGCACCGTATCCGCGACCATGAGAGCGTCGAGGCGGCCGGCGTCCGCGTGCAGCGGATTCCGCTGCTTCACGGCGAGCTGGCGACGGCGGGCTTTCGCTTCGGAGATACGGCCTACCTGACGGACATGAGCAGCATTCCCGAGACGAGCCTGCCCTTGCTCGAGGGGCTGGAACACGTGATCCTCGACGCGCTGCGCCGCGAGCCGCACCCCAGCCATGCCAACCTGGAGCAGGCCATGCACTGGGGCATCCGCCTGGGCGCACGCCACGTCTGGTTCACTCATATGTCGCACGACCTGCAGCATGAAGAGACAAACCGCGAGCTGC
>CAYQYM010000412.1:0-2357 GCA_964421715.1 uncultured Acidipila sp. | reverse complement strand
GGGAGGGTGGCGGTGGGGGGTGGGACGTTCTCGAGGGCGTCGTGGATGCCGGCCAGGGGCGGCGAGGCGCTGAAGGGGGGCGGGGGGGCGGGGGCGGCGGCATGCTTTGGTGATGATGGGGGAGGGCGGGGGTGTGGGGCGGCGGTGCTGGGCCGGCGCGGGGACGCGGCCTGTTCGGGCGGCGCATTCGGTGCCGGGGCGGGTGGCGATTCAATCTGCTGGGCCACCACGCGGTCCAGCACCGGGCTGAGCGCGATGGCGAGGGAGTCGCTAAAGGGCGGCCCCTGCGGGTCATAGGGCAGTATGGCGGCGGCTCCCAGCCTGCCGGCCTCAAAGGCCAGGGCGGCGGCGTTCTGCTGCTGGCAGAAGAAGGCGACGAGCGGGAGCCCGGGCGATTCGCGGCGCAGCCGCACGAAGTCGGCCTGGTGCGCGGGCAACTCGACGACGGCGAGGGCGGCGGTTTCGGCGGCCGCACTGCCGGAGGGGGCGGGCGGCTCCCACGTGAGGCCGTAGGCGCGCAGGTAAGCCTCGAGGATGGCGCGGGGCCGTGCCGTGTCCACGAGCAGGAGCGCTCGGGGCAGTTGTTCCTGGAACATTTGCTTCTATGATAGGCCGGGTTTGGGGGATGCAGATGGGGATTTTGGGCCGGCTGCGAGCCGGAACGGGGTCTCATGGTTTACCTGGTGAGAAGAGCCTGCGCGAGCAGAATGGTGCGCTGTGCCAGCTTGTAGCGGGTGCGGTCAATCGACGCGGCCTGACTTGGCGGCCTGACATGGTTGATGCGCGGCAGAGCAGGTGGCTGAGGGCTTTGCTTGGCCTATGGCCTCTGCTGCGGATGAGCTGGTGAGGATTGCCGATGCGGGGTTTGCGCGGGCGCAGGCATTGGCGGGCGAGTGGATGGCGTGCCGGCGCGGGTGTACGCAGTGTTGCCACGGAGTGTTCGGCATCTCACAGGCGGATGCCCGGCGGCTGGAGCGCGGGCTGGTAGCGTTAGGGCAGCGGGATCCCGAGGCGGCGGCGGCCATTGCCGCGCGTGCGTGGGCGGCGGTGGAGCGGCTGGCGGCGGAGTTTCCGGGCGATGCCGGGAGCGGCATCCTGGGCGAGACGGACGAGGAGCGGCAGCGGTTTGAGGAGTTCGCGAATGACCTGCCCTGCCCTGCCCTGATGGAGGAGACGGGCGCCTGTGGGCTGTACGAGGCGCGTCCGCTGACGTGCCGCGTCTTCGGCGCGCCGCTGGGGACAGGGGACGCGATCGGCGTGTGCGAGCTGTGCTTCGTGGATGCTCCGGCAAAGGCGGTGACTGCGGCGGCCATCCCTGAGCCGGACGCGGCTCTGGTGGAAGCCGCGGAGCGCGAGGCCGGCGAGGCGCGCGGAGAGACGATCATTCCGTTCGCGCTGGCTCGGGTTGGGTGATTGTGTCGCCAAGGAGGAAAGCGGAGATTTCCTGCTCGCCCCTGGCTCGTGTTGCAAGCCGGACTTCACCGGTGCAGAAGCCCGGCAGATCCTGAGGATTCGGGTGCAGAACCCGCCCCGTTACCATAATCCTGCTGGCTAAAATGAGAACGGAAGATTGCGGATGGAAGCGACCGAGACCCAGGAGCTACACGAGCAGCACAAGCACGGCGAGCACGACCCCAGCCTGCGGCCGGTGAGCTTCACGATGAGCGTGTTTGCGGTGGTGGTCGCCATTGTCACCGTCCAGGGGCATCGCACGCACACGGCGGCAGTGCTGGCGCAGGCGCGGGCGAGCGACCAGTGGAATCTCTACCAGGCGAAGAAAATTCGAGACACCGACACGGCTCTGGCGCTGGACCTGCTTTCGACGCTGACGGTAAGAGACGCGGCCGGGGCGGCGAGGCTCACGCAGATCTACAAGAGCCACAGGGAAAAGTGGGCCGGCGATCTTGAAGAGGAGCAGCGGCAGGCGCGCGAGATAGAGGACGAGGTGCACCGGGCCGAGCACCGGGCCAGCCGGTTTGACCTGGGCGAGGCGCTGCTGGAGATCGGGCCGGTGGTGACGTCGATCACGCTGTTGACGCGGCAGCGAATCTACTGGGCTCAGGGCATGGTGGTTGGCGTGGCCGGGCTGGTGGTGGCGCTTGCCGGTTGGCTGCTTTGATAGCGCGGGCTTCATGCTATTGTCGGGAGTTAGCCATGCCTCACGATTTACCAAAGACATACGATCCTAGAGCCCTTGCAGACAGCTGGGCCGAGTACTGGGTGCCGCAGAGTTTATTCGGAGCTTCGGGCGCGGGCCAGCCGTTTGTGCTTTTGATGTCTCCGACGGATCTGACGGGCAGGCTGAACATTGGACCCGTTATGAACCAGACGGAGATGGGAACACTAGACCGCTCGAA
>CAYQYM010000411.1:0-2357 GCA_964421715.1 uncultured Acidipila sp. | reverse complement strand
TGGCGTGCTCCAGGTCGCGGCGCTTCTCCTCGTCTTGGCGCGTGCGCATGTCCCGCTTCGTTGATACGTGGCGTCTCTTCGCCCTGTCAGAGAACTCGCGTGCACCTGGGTCAAGCGCGATGGCGTTCTCTTCTCCTGCCTGTTAGCCATCCAGGTCTATCGCTTCGTGAATGGCCTCAATCGCCTCTTCGTTTGATTTGAGCGACGGCGCAAAGCCGCCCTCGTCGCCCACCGAGGTGCTGTAACCACGCTTTTTGAGCACGCCCTTCAATGTGTGAAAGACCTCCGCGCCCCATCGCAGCGCATCGGAAAAGCGTTCGGCGCCGATGGGCATCACCATGAACTCCTGAAAGTCCACGTTGTTATCCGCGTGCGCGCCGCCGTTCAGGATGTTCATCATCGGCGTCGGTAGGATGGCCGCGTTCACGCCGCCGAGATAGCGGTACAGCGGCATGCCGAGCGCATTTGCGGAGGCGCGCGCCACCGCCATCGAGACCGCCAGAATCGCGTTCGCGCCAAGACGCGCCTTGTTGGGCGTGCCGTCCAGCGAGATCATCGTCGCGTCAATCAGCCGCTGGTTGACCGCATCCATGCCGGTCAGCTCCGGAGCCAGCACGCTCTCCACGTTCTCTACCGCCTGCAGTACGCCCTTGCCCAGATAGTGACTCTTATCGCCATCGCGCAGCTCTACTGCCTCATGCTCACCGGTCGACGCGCCGCTCGGAACGGCAGCGCGGCCCATCGTTCCGTCGGAAAGGACAACATCGGCCTCGACGGTTGGGTTTCCGCGGGAATCAAGAATTTCACGCGCGTGAATTGCGGCAATCTCAGTCATTTCACTCCTCGAAATCTGGTGTCTTAAACGCTCTTTGAGTTTGGGGCGGCGATCTACGCGGATGGCGTGACCGTGGGTTCCGCCGATGGTCTCGACAAAGCTGCTCATACCGGAAGCTGCCAACAATTCCGCGTGATGTGTGGTCTTTGGCTCCGTCAAAATACTACCAAAGCGAGCGGCCCCTGGCCGGGACGGCCGCCCGCCCTTGTCATGCGCCGTAGAAGAGTAACCCTTCTGGTTCGCGCAACACTGCTCACGGCCCTGCATATCTTTCTCCTACGCTACGCTGTTGTAAAAGGAAGCAACCTGCAGTGGGAGTGCCATGATGAGAAATTTGAATTTACTTCTGCTTTCAAGCGCCGTGCTCAGTGCAGCGCTGGCCGTTCCTGCAGTTGCCCAGCAGTCCGCGCCAAGCCCCTACCAGGGTGTGTCGAAGCCGCCGGCTGACGACTCTATCGTGACCACGCCGGACGAGCCGCAGCAGACCGCGCCGCTGCGCAAGCCATCAGCCGCGGTGCCCCAGCGCGCGCAACCTGCCTCACCGACAGCAACCGCGGTGAATGCTGCTTCCGCGCCTGCCGCCACGCCGCCCATTGCGAACGATGACAGCGACGCGGTCCAGGCGCCGGTGAACCAGGCCGAGGCAGGCTACGTCGCGACCTCTTCCCCGCACCTGGCCTCGCGGCCCCAGAATCCTGACGCTGACATCGTGAGCGTAATTCCGTCCGGCCCAAATCAACTTCCCGAGGGCACCAACATTCGTGTCTCGCTGCTTGACTCGCTCTCAAGCAGCTCCACCGAGCCAGGCTCCGCCTTTCGCGGACGCGTGGAAAACGATGTCTACAAAGATGGGCGGGTGGTGATACCCTCCGGGTCAGAGTTGCGCGGCAAGGTCACAAACGTCTCGCAAGGCCACCATATCGGTCCATCTGCCACGCTGCGGCTGCGTCCGGATGCCGTGATCCTGCCGGATGGAACGGCTTACCACCTTTATGCCGAGGTGGTGGGCACGCAGGCGCGCGGCGCGCGCACGGATGCAGAAGGCGGCATTCAGCCTTCCTCGCAGGTGAAAAAGAATGCCATCGAGTATGGCGCAGGCGCCGGCACAGGTGCGATCGTGGGCGCCAGGGTAGCTGGGCCCACGGGCGCGCTAGTGGGAAGCCTAGTGGGCGCGGGCGTTGTCACGACGCACCTGCTGGTGCAGCATCCCTCGGCCGTGGAGGTGCCGAAGGGTTCAACTGTGACCTTCAGCCTAACGGAGCCGATGGACCTTTTGCCTACGCGGAACTGAGCAATGCTTTTCGCAAGGGCCGCCTCACTTTCACGGGTGAGGCGGCCCTCCCTGTTTACGCAGCAATGAAACAACGGCGCCAGGAGGTAAGGCACGCTGCACCCGGCGCTCAGCAGCCCTTCTTCTTCCGCTTTGCCCACACAGGTTTAATCGCTTGCCGCCCGCGGCCCAGCGCCAACGCCTCTGCCGGAACATTCCCGCTCCGGCAGGAGCCGACCGCAAACTAAGCAC
>CAYQYM010000410.1:0-2384 GCA_964421715.1 uncultured Acidipila sp. | reverse complement strand
CCGTAAGTAGCGGCGGCTTACCGGTCAGCCGCTTGGATGGGGGTCAGAGAACCTTTCCGTGAAAAGGCTCGTATCCCGGCGGCTCCTCTCCATGATGTGGACCGTGGCTGACTTTCGAAGGAGTTACTGTCAATGAAGAAATGCGCGGCGTTCTTTGCGGTCCTAGGCTTTGTCGGCGCTGCCGCATTTTATGCTCCATATGCCGGCATCGGTTTGCTGGCACGATGGGCTTGCCCTGTCTGTCCCAACATAACTTCAGTAAGCGGGACGCCCCTGGCACGATTCGTCCGCTTCTCATTATTTGGTGGATTCTTTAATGCCATTTTCTTTGTAGCTGTAGGCTGCGTTCTAGTCCTGCTGGGAAGGTTCCTCTTCGAGTCCTACCACAGAGGGGGGAAGGGTACCGAGTAGAGGTGACCTCGGCGGGTGGCGGGTTCTATAGAAGGCGATGTCAAGAGCAAACACTTTTCCCTTCCACGGGAAAGTGGAGTGGCGGTGACATCGAGCCCCGCTCGAGCTGGCTGCGTGCCGGGCACGGGATCTGGTTCGTGTTCCGCTGCGCCTCTGCGCCGGCAAGCAGCACACGGTGGCGTTGGGCCAACCATGGTTCTATCGGAGACTCGCCTCAACCAGCGCGGCCTATCGCTTGGATCGGGTTGTCCGAGGGGGCATACGGTGGCCCGTGAGACTTGCTGTCTAACCCGCCCAGGATACTCACCCTCGAACCCGAGCGCTTCGACGGGCGAACCGGGGAACCGTTCCGCGCGTGGTCGCGCTCAAGCTGCTTGCGGCTTCAGTTGTGTGGCGTCGAACGCTTCTCCCTTCTTCCAGATGGCGAGCGCGACGGCGGCGATCTTGCGCGCCAGCGTCAGCCGTGCCAACTCTGGCGCCATCCCGCTCTCCACCCGGCGCTGGTAAAACTGCCGGAACGGTCCTTCAATCGCCGCGGCCGTCGTGGCCGCGCTCTTGAACACGTTCTTCAGATCGTGATTGTGGTTCCAGTTGAGTCCGCGCACCCACACCGGTTTGCGGCGCCGCACCAGCTCCCCCTCTTCGAAGCGGTAGTCGGCGGAGCTCCTCGTCTCCAGCGCCAGCCCGCAGTAGCTCCAGAACTGGCGCTTGGTGCGGAAACGGTGCGGCGTTTGCACGCGCGCCAGCAGCATCGCCGCCCGCAGCGGCCCCAGGAAAGGCACCGTCCGCAGCCACTTCACCGCCGCGTGTTTTTGCGACTCGGCCACCACCTCCTGCCGCGCCTGCCGGCGCAGCCGCTGCAGCAGGTCCAGTTCTTCGAACAGCCGCTCCGCCCGCCGGCGCAGTCCCGCTTCCTCCAGCTTCGCCAGCCACTCGGCCCGATGCCGCGCCGCGTACAGCCGCTTGCCCGCACACGCGATCGCCTGGCTCCGATACACCGCCTTCAGCCGCGCCATCACCCGCGTCGTGTCTTCCGTCAGCGCCGCGTAGCTGCGCACCAGCTGTTGCAGCGCCCGCGTACTCGTCTCCCCGTGATACACCGGCGACAGCAGCCCGCCGCGCAACAGCTCGGCCAACTTGCGCGCGTCGATCGCGTCGCTCTTGCTGCCCGACTTCAGCAGCGCATTCTTCCGCGGATTGCACACCACCACCCGCGCCACCCGCCGCACCAGCACCTCGTACAGCCACGCCGAGTGCGTCCCCTCTTCCCAGGTCACCTGCAGCGTGCCCCGCAATCCGCTCAGAAACTGCACGATGGCCGGCGCGTTCGTCGCTACCACCGACGTCATCAGCAGCCGCCCTTGCGCGCTTACCACCGCCGCCGAAATCGTCGACTGGTGGACATCCAGACCCACGTACTTCACACTATCCATCCGGGTGTTCCTCTCTTCCGGCTGTGGTCACTGCTCGTCACAGCAACCGCAGCCTACTCGAGAGGGGCGCCCTTCTATCATGCGTGGCCCTCGATGAGAGCGAAGGCGTTGTCAAGCGACACCCATCCTGAGCGGTCCCGCAGGGCGGGACCGCTGGGTTCGTCCCGTGGGTTGAGGCTCGAGGACGTCTGGCAGATTCCACGTTAACGAATCACTCTGAGGTCCCCTCGACTGCGCTCGGGGCAGGCTTCGGCGGGTGGCGCACCCTACGCCTGCACCAAGAGACAGTGGGTGCCGCACCCAAGTCGGTTTTGCTTGGGTGCGAAGCACAGATATTTCAGCTTGACAGCCCGTCGCCAGTCAGCTACTCTTGTTTTCGCCTTCTCATCGCTTGCAGACCACTGCTCTTTACATCATTTCTCGCCCGGGGGAGTCCAACCGATTCCTTAGGCTCTCCCATTGGAATCCATTGGGATTTTTCCCGCTAAGTCATTGATTCCATTCACGACGCCAACCTAGGGGGAGGGGCAATCCCAATGC
>CAYQYM010000409.1:0-2385 GCA_964421715.1 uncultured Acidipila sp. | reverse complement strand
GCGTCTGCCTCGTTCGGCGGCGGTACCTTAACGGCCTGAAATCGCCGTTCGAGCGAGCGGTCCTTCTCGATTGACTTGCGATACTCACCCGGCGTAGTTGCGCCGATGCACTGGATCTCGCCGCGCGAGAGCGCTGGCTTCAGGATGTTGGCCGCATCGAGCGAGCCCTCTGCCGATCCGGCTCCGACCAGCGTGTGCAACTCGTCGATGAAGATGATGGAGTTCTGGTTCTCCATCAGCTCCTTCATAATGGTCTTCAGCCGCTCCTCGAACTGGCCGCGGTACTTGGTGCCCGCGACGATCAGCGAGAGGTCCAGCGCAAGCACGCGCTTGTCGGCCAGGAAGCTGGGCACGTCTCCGTCTGAGATCTTCTGTGCCAGGCCCTCCACGATGGCGGTCTTGCCCACGCCCGGCTCACCGATCAGTACCGGGTTGTTCTTGGTGCGGCGGCAGAGTATCTGGATCACGCGCTCCAGCTCCTGGTCGCGCCCGACGAGCGGGTCGAGTTGCGCGTCCAGTGCGGCCTGCGTGAGGTCGCGCGAGAACTCGGCCAGCAGACTCTGTTCGCGATTACGCTGCTGGGCCGGAGCTTTCTCCTGCGTGGCCCGCGCCAGCTCTTCGCGGATCGCCGCCAGCTTCAGCCCGCGCTCGTGCAGTATCTCGGCCGCAAAGCACTTCTCTTCGCGCAGCAGCCCCAGCAGCAGGTGCTCCGTGCCGATGTGTTTGTGCGAGAGCCGCTCGGCCTCCTCCGCCGCATAGGCCAGCACGCGCTTGCACTCATTGGAAAGCGGCAGGTCCACCGACGTCGAGACCTTCTCCCGGATCGTCGTGTGGCCCTCAATCTGTTTACGAATGGACTCCACCGACGCATGCGAGCGGAGAAAGCGGTTGGTGAGCGCCTTGTCTTCTCGCAGCAGGCCCAGCAGCAGGTGCTCCGTTTCGATGTAAGGCGAGCCGAACTGGCTGGCCTCATACCGAGCGAAAAAGATCACGCGCCGCGCCTTCTCTGTATAACGTTCGAACATGTTCCCCCTAAGAGTCCTGCCTGCCGCTGCCGCTCTCTGCCTTGCCTCACCGGCCCAGCAGAATCCCTTCTTAGGATCTTAGGAATGTGCGCAGTGGCGGCCAGGTCTCGTCCCTAACCGTCTTAATGAAACCGCCGCCCCGGGCAATGCATTCTCCCCCGGCATAAGAGCGACACGTTCAGGCTGGGCCAGCAGCGTGGCCTGGTTGGACCGCGCCACCGGGATTCTCCTCCATCCCATCCCACTCCCCGGAGCACGTTCGCTCCGGTCTTTCTTTAAACCATCCGGCCCTTATCGAGCCTTATCACCCGGTCGCAGCCCGCGGCCAGGGCCATATTATGTGTGACGAGAATCGACGTCAGGTGGTGAGTCCGGTGCAGCCGCTCAATCAGGCTAAAGACCCGCTCCGCATTCTCTTCGTCGAGATCGCCTGTCGGCTCGTCGGCCAGCAGTAGCCTTGGCCCTGTCACCAGCGCCCTTGCCAGCGAGGCCCGCTGCTGTTCGCCGCCGGAGAGCTCACCTGCCCGGTGCTGTGCGCGCTCCCCTAGGCCAACCTCTTCCAGCCAGCGGCCCGCCTCAGCCAGCGCTGCCCGCCTTCCCTCTCCCCGGGCAAGCAATGGCATGGCCACGTTTTCCGCTGCCGTGAACTCTGGCAGCAGGTAATGAAACTGCCAGACATACCCCACCTCCCGGTTGCGGAAGTGTGCTGCCTGACTGCTGTTTAGCGTTTTCAAGTGAGTTGACGCGCAGTATACGTCACCACTCGAAGGAGTATCAAGCGCACCGAGCATGTGCAAAAGCGTGCTCTTGCCTGCACCGGATGGGCCTGTGATGGCCAGCATCTCGCCCTCGTTCACCACCAGGTCAAGGCCGTCAAACAGCACCAGCCTGCCGCGCCCCGTGGTGTAACTCTTGCTTAAGTTTTCTACCCGGATATATGGATGCGCAGAGGATTGCGCAGGGCTCAAGGCAGGGTGTGGCGCATCGAGATTGCCCGTAGCCTGTTCCATAACTACGTCTACCACCCCGTCCTGCAAAAAGAAAGTGCATGTTGGTAATGCAAAGGCCACTTTCCCGTCACTATGGCTTTATTCCCTGGAACGTACCCGTGCCGTGCGTGGCAGTGCCTCAATCGTTTGATTCCGCCGACCTCTCCGCGGCTGTTTCGATCCCGTCAATCCGCTCCGCCCCCTGTTCGATCTCGTATGCCGTCACAGCCGGCATGCGTTCGAGAATCGGGAGATCGTGAACGACCTGGGCCCAGAGCTTCGGGTTGCGGTCAGCGATGCGATGCGAGCGGGGATTGATGTAACAGGCGAGTAGATTCTCATTCAACTCAAGTGGCAGCACCGCTTTGGGC
>CAYQYM010000408.1:0-2394 GCA_964421715.1 uncultured Acidipila sp. | reverse complement strand
GTTCGGATGGACGATGATGCAGCCGTCCGCGAATGCCGAGCAGGTCCGCCAGGTGCTCCAGGTGCTTCAGGTCCAGCGGCATGCGGTTGCCGGCCATCTCGTGCGCGATCTCGATATTCTGCATGGCGCTGAGCGTGGGCAGCAGGTTGAAGCGCTGGAAGATGAAGCCGATCTTCGTCTTCCGCATCCGGGTGCGCTCCGCGTCAGACAGACCGGCAAAGTCTACACCGTCAATCAGCACACGGCCCGAGCTTGCGCCCGTAAGACCACCGAGGATGTAAAACAACGTGGACTTGCCGCTGCCTGATGGACCCACGATGCTGACGAACTCTCCCGGACTTACCGTGAAAGAGACCTGGCGCAAGGCGGCCACTGCAACTCTGCCGGCCATGTAAACCTTGCCGAGAGCGTCGGCTGTGATGATGGGCTGCACGCTTCGATTGTAAATGCGCTGCGGGCGACGCTGAAGGCATCATGCTTCCGGCGCAGCTCAAGCTTACGCATGCGAGCAGGCTAGGAGGCGACTGCCTGCTCCAGGATGGCACCTTCCAGTAGCGTGGCCTCTTGCAGAGCGGTGCGAGCGGCTGCCTTTTTCGGTCCCCGCTTGCGCGCCATCATCACGCGAATCCGTTCCAGCATTTCGATCGGCGTAGAAGCTCCTTTCGGAAGGAAGGCGTCGGCGCGATTGGCGCGGTCAAAGGCCTTTACGCTTCCGCTTATCAGGATCATCGGCACCTCGGGCGAGATCTCCTTCATGCGCCGCACCAGCTCATTGCCATCCATCTGAGGCATGATCAGGTCGCTTAGCACCAGGTCCACGCCGCCCTGCGCAAAGCACTCCAGGGCATCTTCCGCGGTCTTCGCGGCCAGTACGCGGTAGCCGCGCGTTTCCAGCATGAACTTGCGTACGGAGAGCGCCTGTTCGTTGTCATCGACGCAGAGAATAGTCTTTTTCGGCCTCATGGATCCTTTATCATCCTGCTGCTGCCGTGGCTGGACACACGCCAGGCGTGTGCCACCCGCGGGGGTTTCCGTGGGCGCAATCCTGGCCGCGCAAACGCGCGGAGGCTCGGTCGCGGCGGCATGCTTTCTACGGAAGATCCTCCGTTCAGGCGCACGGCCTCCGCGTCCAGACCGGCTTACGCAGCGGCCAGGAGTGCGGTAGAGCAAGAGTTGCCGTCGCACCAGGCGCGCCCTCGCTGCCTGCGGTTTCGGTGTTCTGAAGAGTGCAGGCGCGCGAGGGCCCGCTCGCCGTGGGCGCTCTTGCTCTAACTCAAGTTGTCGTTAAATGGCGAAAGTTGCGCCCCGGGTTTACCCCGGAACGCTTCCCAACACTACGAAGACCGCCCCACCCTGTAAACGGGGAAGATGGGGCGAAACGGGCGTGAAAATAAGAGTGGAATTTCTCCCGGTTTTGTATTCCGTCCGCTTTTGCTAGGGATTTCTCATCACTACCCTGTTGAAAGAGTGTGAATCACGCCCGGAAAAACAGTCCCTTTGCCACGGGAACGGTGCTGCCAGCGATGCGTACTTCGCTCACCGTCTTGCCCAGGCGTGCGCTGGCAAAGATCTCGCTCGGCCGTCCCATCTCGATGCCCTGCCGAATAAGCACCTCGGCTTCGCTGGGGGCGAGGCCATGGCGCAAAAAGTAGCTGATGGCGCAGCCCGCGGCTGAGCCCGTCGCCGGATCCTCGCCGTTGTAGAACTGCATGCGTGCCCGCCACTCTGCTGCGCCGGCCTGCGTGAGCAGGTAGAAGAAGTGCGCGCCGTGCGCCCTGAGCCACGCCTGCGACTCACGCGCAGGCACTGCCAGGCGGCCCAGCACTTCCATCGATGCGAGCGGCACGATGCAGTAGGGCAGCCCGGTCGAGACGATCTGCACGGGCAGTCCGGGCGCCAGGTCCTGCTCGCCCAGGCCTACGGCGGCTGCTACCTCGGCGCGGTCGTCAATCGAGTCAAAGATCGGGCCAAAGGCGGGGTCAGGCTGCGTCATTCGCGCGAAGATCGCCTCCGAGCCACCCGGCTGGCGGTCAGCAGGGAACTCGACCGGAACTGGGCCAACATTGAGCGCCAGCGTAATCCCCTCTACGTCAGCGTACTCCGGCAGAAAGGCTCGAGCGATGCTTGAGGTTCCGAGTGAGGGGTGCCCGGCAAACGGCAGCTCTTCCTGCACGGTAAAGATGCGCACCCGCAGCCCGTGGTCGCGTCCCATCCCGACCCGGCGCTGCTCGATGAAGGTAGTCTCTGACAAGTTCATCTCGCGGGCGATGGCCTGCATCTCCGCCGTGGAGAGGCCTTCCGCGTCAGGAAAGACGGCCAGCTGGTTGCCCTCCAGCCGGCGCGAGGTGAAGACGTCACATAGGTAGTAGCTCAATTCGCGCATGAAGACATTGT
>CAYQYM010000407.1:0-2432 GCA_964421715.1 uncultured Acidipila sp. | reverse complement strand
GCCTTATTCAGGCGCGCAGCTGCTGGCCTGTGCAGGTGGCATGACCACACTGGCAGGCCAGCTCGGTCATGTTCTTTTCATCTGCGCACCGCGTGCTGCAGTACTTCTCGCTGCCTGAGACGTGGCAGCTACAGGCCGGATGCGCACATTTTTTGTCGTGATCGTGAGCCATCTTCTTCTCCCATGCGGCGGTCGCCGTCAGAGAGTTGGATGCCTATTGGCCACGGTAAGGCATCGGCAGAAAACGCATCGAGCGGAAGTCGAGCGTGTAGCTCTGCCACTGTTCCAGCACATCCTGGCGCAGCACGCCGAAGTAGCGGTCGTGCTCCGGGCCGGCCGGGGCGGCCAGCACCAGCAGGTCGTGGGCTTCCACTGTCTCTCCGCCAAACTCGAACTCGACCGTGTCCGCGCGGTAGCTGGGCACCGATTCCTCTGCGGAGATCTTTTGCTGTTGCGGACTCTGCTGCGCAAATCGAGGCAGGTAGGCGTCGTAATAACGTGAGCCGAGCTCGGATCCGCGAGTCCCTGGGTCCAGGGCGTAGACCTGCTCCGCTCCGGGCGCGCCCGCGGCGGCCAGCAGCCGCTCGCCATCTGTAAAGAGCGGCGCCCCCTCACGCATCGGAGCGCCGGTGCCGTTCACGCCAAGGCGCTCGTCAGCAAAGACGGTAATCTGCCCCAACTGCGCCAGCATCGGCTGTGCCAGCACGCCCTCAATTTGGTAGCCGTTCTCCCGCAGGTCAGTATCTTCATAAACCATGGCCGGAATGTTGTGAAACACCGCCCGGCCAAAGCGGATGCGCGGCACCACCGCAGCATGCACCGTTATGAGCCTGCCATCGAGCGCCTGCACCTTCACCGGCGCCTCGCTCAGCCTGAGCCCGACAAGGCTTGCCTGCGAGCGGGCCAGCATGGTGAAGTTTGCCGCCGGATCCAGAAGCCAGCGCGCCGGGTAGCCATCCACCCACACTGAGACGTCGATCAGCCCGAGACGATTCCGCTCGACTGGCTCCGAGAAGGAGCCGGTCAGCTCTATAGAAGGTGCCGGAGCAGCGGCCAGCAGCGGCAGTACGTGTGCGGGAATCTCCACCGCGTCGCGCTCCTCGGCGTTCATGACTGCAGTGCAGCAGGCATCGAGCGCAGCATAGGCAGTGGCGGCGTGTCTGTAGTCAAAGAGCTTCAGGTAGTTGTCCGCCACGGTAAGCCGGGCCTGCTTCTCGCGCAGCCTTGTAGGCTCCGCGGCAAGCGCCGGCAGAAGCGGTTCCAGGTGCGCCAGCGATTCACGATAGCGCCGCTCGCGGTTTTCGAGCAGGCCGCTGTAGAAGTCGTGCTCCGGTCCGGCGTTGTCGCTGGCCAGCCTTCGCTCCAGCCGCAGCCAGTCGTGGTCTGCCGTAAGCTGCTCAAGCGAGGTGGCGCGCTGCTCTGAAGCTCGCGCGCTGGTCACTACATCCGGCTGCGGTTGTTGCGCGAATATGGGCAGCGTGGCGCACGCAAGCAGCGCGGCAGGAAGGCGGAGTCGATGGGGGGTGAACATGCTGTTGCCCATGAGTGTTCCGCGCCGGAGCAAAAGCGGCAATGCCCTGAATGTGTCAGACCAGCCAACACTGCTGCGCGGAGTCCGAACGGCAGGCGCTCTCCGGCCGTCCATCGTCTAAAATTGCACTTTGTTTCCAATTCAGACTTCAAGCGAGAAACAGTGGTCTCTGCTCCCAACCCCGTGCGCCCTGAGCCGCTCACCTTTCAGCAGCTTCTCTTTCGCCTGCAGAGCTTCTGGGCGGACCGCGGCTGCGTGCTGCAGCAGCCCTATGACACCGAGGTAGGCGCCGGCACGATGTCTCCGGATACCTTTCTGCGCGTGCTCGGGCCGCGGCCGGTCAAGATCGCCTACGCCCAGCCCTCGCGCCGGCCGGCAGATGGCCGCTACGGCGAGAATCCGAACCGGCTTTACAAGCACACGCAGCTCCAGGTCATCCTTAAACCACCGCCGGCAGATATTCAGGAGATCTATCTCGAGTCGCTGGCGGCCATCGGCATTGATCTCCGCGAGCACGACATCAAGTTTGAGGAGGACAACTGGGAGTCGCCGACGCTGGGCGCCTGGGGCATCGGCTGGCAGGTGATGCTCGATGGCCTCGAAGTCACTCAGTTCACCTACTTTCAGCAGTGCGGCGGGCTTGACCTGGACCCCATCGCCGGTGAGATCACCTACGGGCTCGAGCGGCTGGCCGCCTTCCTCCAGGACGTGGACTCGATCTACGACATCGTGTGGGCGCGCGATCCGGCGACTGGCCGGGCTGTCACTTACGGAGACGTCCGGCTCGAAGAGGAGCTGCAGCTCTCTGTCTATAACTTTGAGATGGCCGATGTCAGCCGGCTTTGGGAGCACTTTAGTCTATATGAGGGAGAATGCCTGGCATTGCTGGCCGGCTTCAATG
>CAYQYM010000406.1:0-2477 GCA_964421715.1 uncultured Acidipila sp. | reverse complement strand
TGTCCGTGCAGGCGGCTCCATGCCGGATTCTTCACAAACCACGGGTAGTTCTCATTGCCGAGATAGATGGCGCGCCTGAGCCAGTGCAAGGCCTCACTCTCGTCGCCTTCCACGGCGAAGTAGGTGGCGAGCCGGTAGGCCATCTCGCTGTCTGCCTCGGCGGCGGCCATCGAATCCTCTTCGATCATCTCGGCGGCGCGCTCGCGCTCGCCGCGCTGCACGTAGCACATGGCCAGCGTGGGATAAGCGATGCGCATGCTTTCATCGTCGCGAATCACTGCCTCGAGCAGGCGGATGGCTTCGTCGACCTCCCCCTTGCGCATGAGTTGGTAGGCCTGCGAGGTGCGGAGCAGCGGATGACGCGGCTCGAGCACCAGGCCCTTCTGCAGCTCCTCCTCGGCCAGCTCAAGCTGGTTCTGGTACTGGTAGACGCGCGCGCGGTGGTTGTAGACCATCGGGGCGTTCGAGGGGTTGAGCTTGAGGGTGCGGTTGAACTGCTCCAGCGACGGCTCATACATGCCATCGAGCCGCAGCGTGATCCCGGCCACCATGTGTACGTTCCAGTCATTTGCCGCCGTGTGTAGCAGGTGCTCGATGCCGTGCCGGGCGCTCTCCTTCTCTCCGCGCGAGAGCAGCATGTAAACGCGGTAGAGGTTCGCCTCGACGGAGCCAGGGTCGATACCAAGCGCGTGGTCGAGCGCCTTGCGCGCTGCCATCACGTGCATGTGGCCGCCAAATCCGTTGCGGACATACTGCAGATGCGCGATGCCGAGTCCGCTCCAGGCCGGAGCAAAGGAGGCATCCATCTGCGTCACGCGCTCGAAGATCTCGCGTGCGCGGTCCAGGTCGCCACGGCTGCCGGAGCGCTGCATGAACGAGGAGAGCATGGCGCGGGCCTGCAGATAAATCTCCGAGATCTCTTCAGAGAGCGGGCGGCCCCGCTGCGCCGGGCGCTCGGCCGAGGTCTGCAACTGGCCGACACCCTGCAGTGAGGCGAAGACGTCGTTGCATATCTCCGTCTGCACGGCGACCAGGTCAAACGAGGGCACGACGATAGCGCCGCCGCCGCGCACGCTCTGGCTGCTCGCCTCCAGCAGTTGCCAGTTCAGGTCGAAGCCCTTCTCGCTGCGCAGGAAGTTGCCCGTCAGCACCCAGCGGGCCAGCAGCTTCTGTCCCACTTCGAGCGGGTCCATCTGCGCCACTGGAACCTGCAGCAGCGCGCTGGAGGGCCGCACGACGAGGGAGGACATGCGGGCGAGCCGAGCGGAGATGGCATCGGCCAGGGCGAAGCCGTAAAGCTGTGGGGCACTCTCGCCGCCAAAGTTCTTGAAGGGCAGCACGAGAATGGTGTTCTGGCGCGCCTGCGTGTCAGCCGACTCGCGGAAACGCTCGGCCAGCATGGAGAGCAGGCCCGTGGCACGCTTATCGTCCTCAAGGGGCAGAGCCGGCAGGCTGGCCGCCGCGTCCCCGGGCAGGATGCCGGTCTCGATCTGCAGCACCTTCATGATGGTCTTAAGCGCCTCGCGCACCTGCGCCGCGCTGGCGTAGCGACTGGCCGGGTTCTTTTCGAGGCAGCAGAAGATGGCGCTGGCAAGCTCCGGCGGCACCTGCGGGCAGCAGTTGGTCAGGCTTGGCGGATCTGCGAACTGAATCGCGCGGATGCTCTGGAACTCGTCGCCATCCGGCCGCGCAAACGGATGCCGCCCGCTGACCAGTTCGTAAAGGATGACGCCGAGCGCCCAAAGGTCGCTCTGCACGCTGCTCTGGCCTGTGACGAACTGCTCGGGGGCCATGTAGGCGATGGTGCCGCCGCGCGCGGTGTAGGTGGCTTCAACCGGGCCGGGCGAGCGCCGGGCGGACTTGGCGGGGTCAAATTCCGCATCCTCCGGGCTCAGGCGGCGGGCCAGGCCAAAGTCGAGAATCTTGGCCAGGCCGCCGTCGGTCAGCATCACGTTTGCTGGTTTCAGGTCACGGTGGAAGATGCCGAGCGAGTGCGCGGCGCTGAGTCCGTCGGCTATCTGAATGCCGACCGAAAGCACAAGCTGCACGCTGGCAGGACCGCGGGCGATAATCTTGTCGAGCGGCTGGCCCGGCACATACTGCATTACGATGTAGGCCTCTTCACCCTGCTCGCCGACTTCGTAAATGGCGCAGACATTCGGGTGCTCGATGGCCGACGCCATGCGCGCCTCGCGCAACACGGTAGTCCGCATCTGTTCGGGCGTGAGCGCGCCGCGCTTGAGCACCTTCAACACCACGGGGCGCATCAACCGCGTGTCATTGGCCAGGTGGACCACGCCGCTGCCGCCTGCACCCAGGCGGCGCACCAGCTCATAGTGCTCGATTGTGCGATGTTTCATCTGCTTCCAGTTTAGCTGTGGTGCCTGCTGCTTATATGAATCGCGCACGTGAGGGCTGTTCGACTGATTCAGAATGGCACCATCAGCCCTCGGCTGCGATACGGCGCAGGGCAGAGG
>CAYQYM010000405.1:0-2490 GCA_964421715.1 uncultured Acidipila sp. | reverse complement strand
TGTTGCGTCTCGTCTGGCCTAACAGAAAGTACGCGAATGAGGGGCCCGATAACTTTTCTGGGAATTGGAAGGGCCCGTAAAGAGGGTTACCGGCGTGCACGGCGATGGCCGTGTGCATGTATTCGTAACCGAACTTAAGCGAATGGCGGCGGAGCACCCAGGTGTAGTTCACCTTCGGGTCCCACACGAACGGATATTGCCACTGCGGATTCGTAGCCTGTCGGCCAAGATTGGAGTAGCCGGTGATGGTGATGGTGGGGATGCCGCCCACCAGTGTAGGGTCGGTCGGCAGGCCCGGGACTGTAACGCCCGGCTGCCCCAGCGAGAGGGTAAACTTGCCGCCCTTGGTATAGCTCACTCCCAGGCGCGCGTCGAGCAGCTTAGCAGGGCTGAAGGCGTGCGTGAGGCCGAGCGCGAGCTGCTGGTCGAGAATCCTCTGGTTGCCATTCGAGCCGCCATCGATCGGGAGCGGCAACGGCGTGAAGTCCGTCGCGTTCTCCTTGCGCTGTGAAAGGCGCGCGAAGGAGGACGTCTTCGGGCTGATCTGCCAGTCGAGGCGGAGGTTGTAGAGGTCGCTGTTGTCGACGAAGCGCTGCGTCTGCACGTAGTCGTTGCCGGGAATGGTGAGTGTGGGATTCACGGCAGGCAGGAGGCGGGTGATCTGCACGGCAAGCGGAGAGAAGTCGCCTGTCGGCAGCTGCTGTCCGGCAGTGTACGTCTGGCCGTTGTAGGGGTCAGTGATCGACTCGCCCGCAGGCACAATTCCCTGGCGGATGCCCATCAGAGGAAGCGTGCTGAAGGCAGGCAGCTTGCGCACCTGGCGCAGGCCTTCGTAGTCGGCGAAGAAAAAGGCACGGTCTTTGAAGATGGGACCGCCTATATCTCCACCAAACTGGTTGCGATTGAACTGCAGCTTCTTTTTGCCCGGTGCGAGGAAGTATCCGGCTGCGTTGAGACTCGTGTTGCGCAGAAACTCGTAGAGGTCGACGTGCAGGCGGTTGGTTCCGCTGGCATAGGCCATGTTGATCGTCGCACCGGAAGCCCGGCCATATTCGGCGCTCTCGTTGTTCGTCACTACCTGGAACTGGGCGACCGAATCAGGCGGTACCTGGATGATCTGGTTCGAGAAACCTTGGTTGCTCTCGCCATAGGCGTTGTTGTCTACCCCGTCCAGCAGGTAGTTATTGAACATGCTGCGCTGGCCTTCGACATTGAAGGAGCCCTCGCGCGTGAGGCCGCTGCCCTGCGTCTGCAGGCCGATAGGTGAGGTACGCACGCCGGTGGTCAAGGCCACCAGTTGCGCCACGTCGCGGGTGGGCAGCGGCAACTCGCGCGTCTGCTGGCCGGTGATGACCTGGCCGCGCTGGCTTGAATCCGTCTCAAGCGCAAGGGCGACGTTGGACACCTCCACCGTCTCGGTGGCGGCACCTACCTGGAGCGAGAGATCCACGCGCACGCGTGTGCCTACGCTTACACCGATCTTGTCTGCGACGGCAGTGGTGAACCCGCTGGCCGACGCCGTGAGCCGATAGACACCCACGCGCACGGAAGGAAACTGGTAGTCGCCGGAGCTGCTCGTCTGTGCCTCGGCCGCAATGCCGGTCGCCACATTCGTGGCCCTTACAGTCGCGTTGGGAACGACGGCACCGGTGCCGTCATGCACGGTTCCGACCAGGCTGCCGTTGTCATACTGCGCCTCTGCGCTAAACGTCAGCAGCAGCAGGCACGGCAGCGCCACAATTGCCAATAGCCCAGGTTTACGCATACCAATCTTTATAGCGGAAGCATGTCAATACGGGATGAAGCAGGCGTCAAAGCAAGATGAACACAAGGTTCGGACAGGCGTCCTCGTCGGCCGATCAGGATGCGAATGCCGTGTTGCGTTTTTCGCACCAGTGCCACTTACCAGAGCCGGATGAGAGGTCGACCGGTCCGGGCGAGAACCCATCGAAGCTTTAACATTCCCGCAGATGCATGCCGATTGCGTGCGAACCGGGGAAGGCAAACTGCATACGGATTATGGAGGCGGGCACGGTCCCATTGCTGAAGCAGACCGGAATCTGGAGGACGATCCTGGGCGGCTGCATATGGCTCGCCCTGCCAGGTGCCTGTTGCGCGCAGCGGGCCACCTTGCCGCGCACGAGCACCATCGCAAACGCCTTGCCCGATGCTCCGTTACCAGTGTTGCGGCTCACGGCTGGGCCTAACGAGGCAGGGGCAGGTGAACCTGAAGCCCGCAGCCCGGAGACGGCTGGCCGCAAAGCTGCGTATTCACTCGCCGCGGCGCAGGAGAGCTTCCCGGCAGAGACGCCGCGCCGCTACTATGCCGAGGCAAGGCACGGCTCGCCGGCGTGGCAACTGCTGCAGTGTCACTCTCGACCGCAAGCCATGTGCTGACGCACCTGCCCTCACCCGGTCGAGCACTTCCTGAACTCGCACTACCCGCAGACGCTGGCACCGGCACAGAATGTCACGCTGGCCACGAAGGGG
>CAYQYM010000404.1:0-2490 GCA_964421715.1 uncultured Acidipila sp. | reverse complement strand
GTCTGGAACGCGGTCGCACGTGGCGCGCCGGAGCCGGGCCAGATCGCGCTCGTGGCCGTCGGCGGCTATGGACGCAAGGAACTGTTTCCCTACTCGGACGTAGACCTGCTCTTTCTCTGCCCGAACGAAGAATCCGAGCGTGAGTGCCACGAGGTGATCCGAAGCTGCGCACAGGCGATGTGGGACATAGGCCTGCGCGCCAGTCCGACGATCCGCACGCTCAAGGAATGCGACCGCGTCGACCTGGACAATCTCGAGTTCACAGTCTCGCTGCTGGACCGCAGGCTGATCGGAGGCGAGGCTTCCGTCTACCGGAAGCTTGAGTCCGACCTGCTGCCTGCTCTCGTGCTGCGCGAGTGGAACGTGATTGCGCAAAACCTGGCTGCGATGGCGAGGGCCCGTCACACGAAGTATGGCAACACCATCTTCCACCTGGAACCGAACACGAAGGAGTGCCCGGGCGGATTGCGCGATTACCATCTTGCGCAATGGCTGCACCTGCTGCAGCGGCTCCAGGCGGAGAAGGCCTGGCCGGATTCGGCCGGCAACTCTTTTTTCGCCGTGCACAACGAGCTGCAGTCCGCGTTTGACTTTCTGGCGGCGGCGCGCTGTTTTCTGCACTATCGCAACGGCCGCGATGACAACACGCTGGACTGGCACGCGCAGGACGACGCAGCGGCACGCAGCATTGGCCTGGAGACGGCCGGCAGCACGGACCCCGCCTACTGGATGCGCACCTACTACCGCGAGGCGCGTACCGTTTTCCGCCGTGCCTGTGTGCTGATGGAGGAGCTGCCGCCGCCGCGGCGCTCCTTTTACAAGCAGTTCCGGCGCAAGCGAACGCCCGTGCCCGGCACGGACTTCTTCCTTGAATCCGGCCGGCTGGATCTGGACAGCAGCGCCGGGCTGCAGAGTGCGGAAGACATCCTGCGGCTCTTTGGTCTTGTGGCGCTGCATGGCTACAAGCTCACGCAGGGCGCCGAAGACCGCATTGCCGAGGCGCTGCCCGTTCTCGCCGTGCAGATGCCCGAAGGTCCGTTCCTCTGGAACTGTCTGCGCGACATTCTGCTGGGGCCGTTCGCGGCCCACGCCCTGCGCACCCTGCATACGCTCGGCATCCTCGAGCTGCTCATCCCCGAGTTTCACGGCATCGATTCGCTCGTGATTCGCGACGCCTACCATCGCTATACGGTAGACGAGCACACCTTCCTCGTGATCGAGAATGTGCATGCGCTGCGCCAGCCACACCATGACTGGGAGAAGCGCTTTGCCGCGCTGCTGCCGGAGCTCGATCGGCCAGAGCTCTTCTTCCTCGCGCTGCTCATGCACGACACAGGCAAGGGCCGCAGGTCAGGAGACCATGCCAGCCAGAGCGTCGACCTGACCGAGTGCCTGCTGGCGCGCATGGACTTCGACCTTGAGGAAAGGGACACGGTTCGGCGCCTGATCCGCAACCACCTGGAGATGTCTGCCGCGCTGCGCCGCGATATTTTCGATGCTCAAACGGTGCGCCACTTTGCATTGAAGATCGGCTCGCAGTCGCAGTTGAAGATGCTTACACTGATGACCTATGCGGATATCATGGCCGTGGCACCGGACGCCCTGACACCGTGGAAGGCCGAGAACCTTTGGCAGCTCTACATTGCCGCCTCCAATTTCCTGGACCGCAGCGTAGACGACGCCCGGTACCACGCCGAGGACGATCCGGGCCTGCTGAATCGCATCGTTGCGCTGGTGCCGGACCGCGGGCCCGAGCTTCGCACCTTTTTGGAAGGGCTGCCGCAGCGCTACTTCCAGACCCGGCTTCCCGAGCAGATTCGCCAACACCTGCGCATGACGCTTGACCTGCCGAATGAGCCTGTGCAGCTTGCGCTCAGACCCCTTCGGCAACTCAGCGAGATCACCCTTATCACGCGTGACCGTCCGCTGCTGTTTGCCGACATGGCCGGCGTGCTCTCGGCTTGGGGCATGGACATCGTGAAGGCTGATGCGTTCTCGAACGCCTCGGGCCTCATTGTGGACACATTTCTCTTTGCCGATCCCTTCAAGACGCTGGAGTTGAACCCGGGAGAATCCGAGCGCTTCCTTGAGAGCCTGCGTTCGGTGCTCAAGGGAAGCACTCCGCTGGAAAAGCTGCTCAGCAGCCGCAGGCACCTCAGCCGCGCCGGGACCGCAAAGGTGAACGTGCGAACCGCGATCAGCTTTGACGATGAGAGCTCGACCCACAGCTCCCTGGTCCAGGTGGTCGCGCAGGATTCCCCCGGCCTGCTGTCCGAGATCGCCCGCTCGTTTGCCGAACTGGATTGCAACATCGAGGTTGCCGTGATCGACACAGAGGGTGAGATTGCCATAGACGTCTTCTATCTCACCGCGCAGGGCGAAAAACTTTCCTCGGAAAAGAAAACTGCACTCAGCGAGGCGCTGCTGCAGGCGCGTGCGGGCCAGCAGGCCTAGCCTGGAGCGCAGCCCCTCGTCGGCTTACTTCTGCCT
>CAYQYM010000403.1:0-2499 GCA_964421715.1 uncultured Acidipila sp. | reverse complement strand
GGCCTGGCTCACGCCCGGCCCGCCAGGCTACTTCTGGCGGGCGGCAATTCTTCGCAGCTCCGGCAGCACGTCCCCCAGCGGAGCAGCCTGCGCGTCGCGCTGGCCCAGGGCAAAGTACACCTGTTTGTAGAGCCTGTAGAGCGTGGTGTAGATTTCGTGAGCTTCGGTTCGCGGTGCATAGGTCGTATAGTCGAGACACATCTTCTGCTGTGCCTCTTCCACGGTTGCGAAGACGCCGGCGGCCAGCAGGGCAAAGATGCCCGATCCGAGGCTGGTCGGAATGCCTGCGGGAACCAGCACCGGCTTGCCCAGCACGTCGGCGTAGACCTGGTTCAGCACGGCACTCTGCTGCGGGATGCCGCCCGCGTTGATCACTCGTTCCACCGGTACGCCGTGCTCCGCCATGCGCTCGAGAATGATGCGGGTGTGAAACGCCGTACCTTCTATGGCTGCGAAGAGTTCGTCCTGCGCGGTGTGCAGCAGGTTCCACCCTAGCGTGATTCCGCCCAGCTCCGCGTTGACCAGCACCGTGCGGTCACCGTTGTCCCAACTCAGCCTCAGCAGGCCGGTCTGCCCGGCGCGGTAGTGCGCGAGCCCCTCGGCCAGCGCCTTCACGTTTGTGCCCGCGCGGCGCGCAATGGCCTCAAAGATGTCTCCGGTTGCGGAGAGCCCTGCCTCTACGCCTGTGTAGGCCGGGTGCACGCTGCCCGGCACTACACCGCAGACGCCCGGCACCAGTTCGGCCTGGCTTTGCATGGCAATGATGCAGGTAGACGTGCCGACTACATTGACGACGTCACCCTCACGGCAGCCCGCGCCGATGGCATCCCAATGCGCATCGAATGCGCCCACGGGAATGGGGATGCCCGAACGAATGCCAAGCTTAGTCGCCCAGGCTTCGCAGAGCTGACCCGCGAGACGGTCCGAGGTGAGGTACTCACCCTCGAACCTTTCGCGAATGCCGTCGAAGAGCGGGTCGAGCTGTGAAAAGAAGGACTGGGGTGGAAGGCCGCCCCATTTTGGATTCCAGAGCCACTTGTGGCCCATGGCGCAGACGCTGCGCTTTACCTGCCTCACATCGCGAATGCCGGCAAGCGTGGCTGCGACCATGTCGCAGTGCTCAAACGCGGTGGCAAACTGGCCGCGCTTCTCCGGGTTGTGCCGCAGCCAGTGCAGCAGCTTGGCAAAGCCCCACTCATGCGAGTAGACGCCGCCGCACCACTGGATTGCCTCGAGATCGAGCGCGTGCGCAAGTTCGGTGATCTCACGCGCCTCGCCCCCGGCGCGATGATCGCACCAAAGATAGTAGTCGTCGAGCGGCGTGAGATCGGCCGCTACGGGAATGACGGTCGAACCGGTGGTGTCAAGCGCCATCGCCGCGATCTGCCGACCGTCGACTCCAGTCTCCGCCAGCACGGCCCGTGTGGCTTTGACGAGCGCCGCCATCTGGTCCTCGTGGGACTGCGTGGCGTAGTTCGGGTCTTCACGCTGGCGGTGCAGCGGGTACTCCGCCACGCTCGTGCCAAGGCGTCCGCGCTCGCTGTCCAGCAGCGTAACGCGAGCGCTCAGCGTTCCAAAATCAACTCCAGCAACGATCGCCATGTGCCGCTCTGCGCTCAGCCTTCGTGCTGGTGCATCGACCAGCCAAGATATTTTGTCACGGCTTCATAGACCGGACCCGCGGTCTGGGAGAAGTTCGCCGCCACGTGATGCTCAAAGCCCTGCTCGCAGATGTAGCGCAGCAACCTTTGCAGATGAGGAATGCGCACGACGCCAGCGCCGCCGAAGGTGGTCAGCGGGTCACTGGTGAATTCGCCCTGCCCGATGTAGCCGCGAATCGTGCCGCGATAGTCGTCGGTCGAGAAGCGGACGTAGGTCATCGCGCCGGCCTTCACGCGTCCAACGCAGGTGCCGAAGGTGTTCTCCTTGCCTACCGTGCCGGCGATGATGGCCTGAAAGTCCATGATGACATCGGCAAAGAAATGCCTGGGCAGGTTGGAGCAGTGGAAGCAGACGGCCTTGTCCGGATCGTCGCCGTAGTTGTTGTTCCAGTCCAGCAGCGCGCTCGGCGTCCCCGAGGCAAGGGTGAGCGCGTACATCGACACCGTGCCGCACACGTCCACCTCGCACGCGCTCGGCATCAGGTCGTTCGACATCATGGACATGAGCGTGCACGGCACCACGCCGAAGTACTCCTCGAGCGACGTCCAGCACTGCACCGCGCTGACGGTGACGTCGGCCTCCTTCATCCACCCGTCGACGACGGCGCCGAGTTTGGCCATCTTCACCAGGGCGTGCTCGGGAATGCCGTCGGTGTCCACGTACGCTTCCATGCGCTCGCGCTTGCGGCGGGCGGCGGGGTCCGAGTCCTTCATGCGCGCGACGCGGCCGAGGATCTCCGAGAGGTCGATCGGCTCGACCGCGATCCCCTGCGCCTCGAGGATCTTCTCGCTGTAGCGCACGGTCTTGAACGCCGCGGGGCGCGCGCCGATGGCGCCG
>CAYQYM010000402.1:0-2533 GCA_964421715.1 uncultured Acidipila sp. | reverse complement strand
ATCGCACACCAATTGATTGCCCGGTCAGACTAGGAATTCTGCTACAAACATCTTGAATCCAGTTGTTTAAGCCACTCATGCGGGCCGTCCGGCATCCACCTCCTTGTCGGCCGCGTGCCAGAGCGCTTATGCCTCTGCGCGCGCGCCGTTGCTTACAAAAGGAGTGGCCAGACCTGAATGAGAACCCCACCCGCATTGCTGCTGCTTGCCCTCACCGCCGTTCCGGCCTTGGCACAGGTTCAGAACCCCACTGCCACCGACCGCTGGCCACAAGACCGGCAGCAGCAGCCACAGGCGCAAATGCGTGACGGTGTGCCTGTCTACAAGGTGCAGGTGGTGGCACGCGACATTCCTGCGATTAACTACTTTCACCGCAGCGGCGCGACGCATGTCGGACTGGAAGGTACGAGTCTGCTGCCTGAAGCCAAGGGTTCAGCCAAGGTAGAGAGCGAGCGCGGACGCATTATCATCAACGCGCACTTTGAAGGTCTGCGCCCGGCCAACAGCTTTGGCGTGGAATACCTGACATATGTGCTCTGGGCAGTCACGCCCGAGGGCCGCGCCATGAACCTGGGCGAGGTTCTGCCCGACGGCACCAAGAGCGACATCACCGTGACGACTGACCTGCAGAGCTTCGGGCTAATCGTCACCGCCGAGCCCTACTTCGCCGTAACCATGCCGAGCGACCTTGTCGTGATGCAGAACTATGTACTTAAGGACAAGACCTCGGGCGTGATCGGGACCATCAACGCGCACGCCACGCTGCTGCCGCGCGGCGCTTACACGCAGACGGCCGGCGAGCACACGATCCAGCGTCCGATCACACGCAACGAGAAGTCCCCGCTTGAGCTCTACGAGGCCATCAACGCGGTGCAGATCGCAGATGCGGAGGGCGCCGAGCAGTACGCGGCGGACACCATGGCCACGGCGAAGCAGGACCTCCAGAATGCGCAGGACCTGGACACGCACAAGGGCAACAAGAAGCAGGAGATCACCTACGCGCGCGAGGCCGTGCAGTCCGCCGAAGACGCGCGCATCATGACCGTGCGCAAGCGGCGCGACGAGGATGCGCGCAAGCAGCAAGAGGCACGCGAGCAGGCCGAACAGCAGGCCCAGCAATCGCAGATCCAGGCACAGCAGGCGGCTCTCCAGGCACAGCAGGCCGCCGCACAGCGGGCCCAGGCCGAGGCGCAGGCGGCGGAGGCGCGCGCGCAGGCATCCCAGGCTGAGCAGGCATCCCAGCAGGCGCGCATGCAGGCGCAGCAGGCCAACGAGCAGGCTGAGCAGGCACGCAACCGGCTGAAGAATCAGCTCAACCAGGTGCTGCAGACGCGTGACACCGCACGCGGGCTGATCGTGAATATGTCCGACGTGCTGTTTGACTTCAACAAGTACACGCTCAAGCCGGAGGCACGCGAGAAGCTGGCCAAGGTCTCAGGCATTCTGCTGGCCTACCCCGACCTCAAGCTGCAGGTGGAGGGCTACACGGACAACATCGGTTCGGTGGAATACAACCAGAAGCTCTCGCAGGAACGCGCGGACGCGGTGCGAGACTACCTCATCTCGCAGGGTGTCCAGTCACAAAACATCACCTCGACTGGTTATGGTGAGAGCAACCCCATTGCGGATAACTCCACCAACGCGGGCCGCGCGCAGAACCGCCGCGTGCAGCTCGTTGTTTCCGGCAATGCCATCGGCGTGCAGCAGGAGCAGGGGCCGGGTGCGGGCGGCGCGGCAGACCAGCCGCAGTCTCAGCAGCCCCAGGCATCGCAGCCTCCGCCGCCGGTCAACAACTCCGGCGTGTCCCATGTGCCGCCTCAATAACTCACAGGTGGCACGTGGAAGGCGGTGCAGCCTGCGCGCTGCGTGAGCGAGTGACATGAAACGGCTGCATCGCCTGGTAGCGGACCCGCAGCCCTTCCAGCACAGCAGGCCGCTCTGCCGGGGGGTTCACCGCGCTCGTCAGCACGAGCAGCGCGGCCTCGGTCCTGTCATCCTGGCTCTGCGCCACGCCCACGCCGAGAATGCCCGGCTCCGTCATCAGGCCGGCAGCGATCTTTCTCTCCGCCTTCTCTGCAGCGTCGAGCGCAGCCTGCGGCAGGTGAACTCCCCCCTGCACGGGTGGCAGCAGCGGCGCTGCTCCTCGTGCCAGCGTGGCCGCGTCTGTCTGGATGACGAGCGTCCGCAGGCCTGCGATCACGGCCGGTATCGCCGCGCCGCCTGCCTCACCGGAGATATAGACGGCGACGGCGGGCTCGCCCGGCGCGTCCAGGCTCTGCGAAGCAGCCACGCCGAGCACCTCCCGCTCGCGATTCATCAGCCGCGCCGCGGCGAGTGAGGTGGCGGCATGCGCGCGCGCCGCTGCCGTGGCGTCAAGCGGCGGCAATGCTGGCGCAACGTGCGGGTCGTCGTAATCAACACAGGTGACCGCGTGAGGCTGACTGGTTCCGGCGATGCTCAGGCGTCTGCCGCTATGCGCCCCAAGCTCGTTGAGGACATCCCCGATAGGGCTCATCACGCTCAGGCCGTCACC
>CAYQYM010000401.1:0-2534 GCA_964421715.1 uncultured Acidipila sp. | reverse complement strand
CTGTACACCGTGCGCAGGGCGCGCTCGATGCGCTGTGCAAGCTCCACCATCTCATGCGCTGTCTCGACGTCCAGAGCAGCCAGCGAGTCCTTGTGCTCGTAGGGTACCGCCATCACGTGGCCTGAGTTGTAGGGGAAGCGGTTCAGGCAGACGAACACGCGCGGCCCACGCAGCACGATGCCGGCGGCGCGGTCGGCCACCTCCGCCGCCATGCCGCTGGCGATGGCGTAATCCGCCGAGGCGACCAGGTTACAGAAGACGCACCCCTCCTCTCCGGGCCATGCCGCCAGCTCCGGGGCAACGCCCTTGCGGGTTTCCGTGTCGGCGGTGGAGACGTAGCGGTAGCGCCAGGGTGTCCAGAGGTGGTCCATTCCGTTGAGTATAGGGTGCGGAGAAAACCCGCGCCCCGGCGTTGGCCGGGGGTGTTCACCTTCTGCACGCGTCGCTCCTGCCGTTTGTGAATCCGCCGTGAATGATATGCCGCCGGTTTGACAGTGATTTAGTGCAGTCCTATAGTTTTGTTATGGGTTCGCGCCGGGATTCTTCGCGGGCCTTACTCACCGCTACCGCACAGTCTGCCTGCCGGATGCTCCACCCGGAGACCCGCGTCTCCCCCGATGAACTCCGCAGAGCGCCTGGAACGTTTCGGAGCCGTGAGACTCGAATCTTCATGGGTAGGGCCAGCATCGATAAGCCGGACTCCCCATTGAAGAAACTGCGGTGCGTGAGCAAGAGCCATCCTCCACTGCAGGGCGGACGTAACGGGGCCGCCGACCCAGAATCCCGGAGCTGGCAGCATGTCAAACGTCCTTAATCCTGAACAAACCGAGAGCACTCCTCTGAACACTGAATTGGAAACCCCCACGCTGGAAGCAGCGACGGAGCAAGCCGCGCCGTCCACCGAAACCCTCACCCCGGAGCATCACTCCGCTCAGCCCGCGTCCCCGGCGGCCGCCGCGCACGCGCCTGCCGTGTCCCACGAGTCAGAAGACGAGATGGGCATGGAAGACTTCGCTGCCGCTCTTGAGTCGTTTGACCGCGAGCAGGCTGCCGAAGCCGCCATGCTGGCCGAGTCTGACAATCTCGTGACCGGCACCGTCATCAAGCTGACGGACAAGCACGTTGTCGTCGACGTGGGTCTGAAGTCGGAGGGCCTGATTCCGCTCGAGCAGGTTCTCGACCATACCGGCCAGTCCAAGCTGCAGCCCGGTGACACGGTTGAGGCGGTGGTGGAGCGCGAGGAGCCCGAGGGCGGCTACCTGCTGAGCTATGAGAAGGCGCAGCGCCATCGCGTCTGGGACTCCATCGAGAAGGCTGCCAACGAGAAGACGCCGGTTACCGGTACCGTGGCAGGCCGCGTGAAGGGCGGCCTGACGGTGGACATCGGCATGAAGGCCTTTCTGCCCGGCTCGCAGCTTGAGATTCGCCCGGTGCGCAACCTTGACGCCTACATCGGCCAGCAGATCGAAGTCCGCGTTATCAAGCTGAATAAGAAGCGCGGCAACGTGGTCGTCTCCCGCAAGGAGCTGCTCGAGGAAGAGCAGACCGTGAAGCGGCAGGAGACGCTGGAGCACCTCGAAGAGGGCACTATCCTGACCGGCACAGTGAAGAACCTGACCGACTACGGCGCATTTGTGGACCTGGGCGGCATCGACGGCCTGCTGCACATCACCGACATGTCCTGGGGACGCCTTACCCACCCCCGCGACCTGGTGAACGTGGGCGACGAGATCCAGGTGAAGGTGCTCAAATTCGATCGCGAAAAGCAGCGCGTCTCGCTCGGCTTCAAGCAGCTGACGCCCGACCCCTGGCTTGACGCTGTCGAGCGTTATCCCATAGGCGCGCGCGTTCGCGGCCGCGTGCTGAGCGTGACCGACTACGGCGCATTCGTCGAACTGGAGCAGGGCATCGAGGGCCTGGTGCATGTCTCCGAGATGACCTGGTCCAAGCGCATGAAGCACCCCTCGAAGCTGGTGAAGCCCGGCGACGAGGTGGAGACGACCATCCTGGCCGTCAATCCCGGCGACCGCCGCATCTCGCTCGGCATGAAGCAGCTGCTGGAAAACCCGTGGGAGCACCTCTCCGAGCGCTACCCGGCCGGCACCGTGGTTGAAGGCCGCGTTCGCAACCTCACCGACTTCGGTGCCTTCATCGAGATCGAGGATGGTATCGACGGACTGGTTCACGTTTCGAACCTGAGCTGGACCAAGCGCGTCAAGCATCCCTCCGAAGTCCTCAAGAAGGGGGAAAAGGTGCGGGCCGCTGTCCTGGGCGTGGAGCCGGAAAACCGCCGCCTCTCGCTCGGCATCAAGCAGATGCAGCCGGATGTGTGGGAGACCTTCTTCGCCCAGCACCGGGTGGGCGATGTGGTGCATGGAAAGGTGCTGCGTTCGGCGCAGTTCGGAGCCTTCATCGAGATTGCCGAGGGTGTGGAAGGGCTCTGCCACGTCTCCGAGGCCACCGACCAGAACGGCATTCCGGTCAAGCTGGAGCCGGGCCAGGAGCACGACTTCAAGATCATCAAGATGAACCAG
>CAYQYM010000400.1:0-2568 GCA_964421715.1 uncultured Acidipila sp. | reverse complement strand
ATGCTACGCTGACCAACTATGGCGGCACGTCCTACAAGGAGCAGTTCGCGATCTCGGTCGGGCTCGTCTACAGGCTCGGCAAGGCCAAGTCCCTGGAGAAGCACAACAAATAAGAGTTATAAGAATTGCACAGGAGAGCTGTTTTCTTTTTCCGCGCGCCGGCTTCCTTTTACGGAGCAGACCAGGCCTACTCTTGGTAATGCGACGATTTGGCAATTTGAAGTCGACCGCAAAAGCGAGTGCGTCTGGCGGCTGGCGCCTGAAGGCCGCCAGCGATTGCCCCTCACGGCGCGCCCGTTTGCGCTGCTGCGCTACCTGGTAGCAAACCCCGGCCGCCTGGTTACGCACGACGAACTGATGGATGCCTCTGGCCGGATACCTTCGTCGAGCCATAGGTGCTGCGGACCTACGTGCCCGCCTTCGGCGCGTGCGCGGATAAACTCACCTGGCTTGCGCGAGATTCGAAAGGGGTCTACTCCGAGGCGACGCCCAGGAACTCCTCCAGCATCTGGATGCAGGTGGCCGGCTCCCATAAAGGCAGGTAGAGATCGACAGCGGCACGCAGCCTCTCAGGCTCACCCTGTCCACCCACGGCAACAATGCGCATTGTCTTGTTCGCCTGCCTCAACCGCGATACCAGCTCCAACACTGGCAGATCCTGTACGCGCATATCAAGCACAACGGCATCAAACGGGAACTTGGGCGCCAGCGTGAGAGCCTCTGCCCCGCTGCCTACCTTGAAGAGATTGTGGTTCGCCTGCTCCAGGATCATCTTGCGCGTGGAGAGCCCCACAACTCCGGGCTCAATCAAAAGAAAATACAAGGGCCGGCTCGACATGCGAGATATGAAGGCAGGCAGACAGCCCGGGATGCACTGCTGGGGCAAATTTACCGCTCATGCCGGCCTCCATACGTCTGTGAAAGAGTTCCGGCTTCCGCCGGCAGTGCTCGCCGGGAACGGTGCGCTAAGGTCCAGCTATCGCATAGACGCGCAGCCGCTCCACCTTGCGGTCGGTGGAGGCCAGCACCTCGAAGCGGAGGCCGCCCTCTTCTATAACCTCGCCCGGCAGTGGGATGCGCCCTGCTGCTTCACTGACCAGCCCCGCTACGGTCGCGGCTTCGTAATCCTCGGGCGGCTGCCACTCGCCTCCCAACAGCATCTCCAGCTCGCTCAGCTCATAGCCGCCGGGCACGTTCCACGATCCATCCGGCTCGCGCACCGGCCTGTCGTGCTCCTCCTCATCGTGCTCATCGCTGATGCTGCCGACAATCTCCTCGAGCAGGTCCTCGATGGTCACCAGCCCGGCCACTCCGCCATATTCGTCGATGACGATGCGCATGTGCTGCTTCTCGCGCTGCATCTCGCGCAGCAGTTCGTTCACGCGCTTCACTTCGGGCACAAACACGGCATGACGAGCGATGCTGCCCACCGTTTGGGTGCGCGCCTCCGCGTCGGAAATCTGCAGCAGATCATGCGCAAAAACGATCCCGGTCACGCTGTCCAGCGTCTCGGCGTAGATGGGCACACGAGAAAAGGCGTGTTCGCGGATGAGGTCCAGGAATACCTCGAGCGTCGTCTGCTGGGGAACAGCGAACATCTCCGGGCGGGGCGTCATCACCTCGCGCACGATCTTATCGCCGAACTCAACGGCTGAGCGCACCAGGTCGCGGTCACTTTCTTCGAGAATGCCCTCTTCCTGCCCAGCTTCAATGAGCGCCTCGACCGCCTCGGCGGCCTTCTCCTCCTCCTGGCCGGCCGGCGTCTCCGCCAGCGCTGCAATCGACAGCAGGAACCCAAGGAAGACCGTGACCGGCAGCACCAGGTAGAAGAGCGCCAGCAGCACCCACCGCAGGCGCGCCACCCACATGCCGCGCGTGCGCGTGAACATGACGAACGGCAGCAGGCGGCTGAAGAGCACAATGACCAGCACGATGCCGAGCACGACCTGCGCCACCTCGCCCGGCGTGGGCCGGTCGCTGACCATGTTGCGATCAAACAGCAGCGCTGAGAAGAGCAGCGTGAGCGCCGCGACGGCGAACTGCGTGAGGATAGCGGCGGAAAGCGCCAGCCGCTCGCGGCTTAAGCCCATCCGCGGCTCAACGTACTTCTCCCAGGCGTCGATATTCTCCTGAAACTCAAGGGAGAGGAACTTGCCGGATTCGGAGTAGAGGCGGTCTACATAAGAGGCAAGTGTGAGCGCCGTCAGCAGCACTGCAATCGCAAACCCCGCCAGGTAGCCGTTCATTTCGCCTTCCCGCGTGCGGCTGGTTTACTGGGTTTCGCGGCGGTCTTGCGTCCCGGTGAGAGCCGGGGTGCGATGCCTGAAGCGGAGATCCGCGTGGCTGTTTCCCTCCCAGCTCCCGCAACCCCCTCCGCCGCCCGCTCAATCAAGCCTGCCGCCGGCAGATGCAGCCGCCGGCGCAGCACGCGCCCCCACGCGGCCATCTCCCCTGTGTACCGCTTCTGGGCCATGCCGGCCAGGTGCAGCAACCCCTGCAGGCTACGCACGCCCACCCCGTCGTCCACGGAGCGGCCACACGCGCCAACCCGGCGTGACCCCGCACCGA
>CAYQYM010000399.1:0-2573 GCA_964421715.1 uncultured Acidipila sp. | reverse complement strand
GATGCAGGCCTTTGCCTATGTGCCTGGCGGGAACGGGACGGGACGGCTCAGCGAGATACCGCCGCAGCTGCGCGAAGAGGCAAAAGCCGCGCATGAAGCGCTGGTGGAGCTGGTGGCCGAGGGCAAGGATGAGCTTATGGAGGAGTTCTTCGCCCAGGGCACGATTCCGGAAGAGCACCTCATCGCCGCATTGCACGAGGCCATCCGCGAGGACCGCATCTTCCCGCTGCTCTTTAGCAGCGGCGCGCTCAACATTGGCACGGACCACCTGCTGGATTTCCTGAAGGTCTATGCACCCACGCCGCTGGAGCGCACACCCGTGGCCGCGCGCGGGGCAGAAGAAGACAAGGCCATGATGATGCGGGAGACCGCCGATGCGCAGCCGGTCTCAATTTACGTCTACAAGACGATGACGGACCCCTTTGCCGGGCGCATCAGCTTCTTCAAGGTCTTCTCCGGCTGCGTACGCAATGATGCCACGTTCATCAACTACACGCGGAACGAGCCCGAGCGGCTCGCACACCTCTCCTGCATGCAGGGCCGCAGTGCCGTTGCCGTGAACGAACTGCATGCCGGCGACCTGGGGGCCGTTGCCAAGCTCCGGGCCACGTTTACTGGCGACACGCTGGGGGAGAAGGGTCACGAGATTCACTTTGAGCCAGTGCCCCTGCCGGAGCCGGCCATGACCTACGCCATCGAACCGAAGACGCGCGCCGATGAGGACAAGCTGGCGCCCGCTTTGCACAAGCTGATGGAAGAGGACCTGCTGGTGCGCTTTTATCGCGACCCGCAGACGAATGAATTTCTGATAGCCGGCGCAGGCCAGCCGCACATCGAAGCCATTGTTTCGCGGCTGCGGCGGCGCTACCACGCCGAGGTTACGCTCAAATCCCCGAAGGTGCCCTACCGCGAGACGATCCGTGCCACCGCCGAGGCGCAGGGCCGCCACAAGAAGCAGACCGGCGGTCACGGCCAGTTTGGCGACTGCCGCATCCGCATCGCGCCGCTTGCGCGCGGCGCTGGCTTCCGCTTCGAGAACGAGATCTTTGGCGGAGCCATTCCACGGCAGTTTGTGCCCGCGGTGGAGAAGGGCATACAGGAGGCTGCCGCGCGCGGATTCCTGGCCGGTTTTCCTGTCGTGGACTTCGTGGCCACAGTGCTGGACGGCAGCTACCACGACGTGGACTCGAACGAGCTCTCCTTCAGGATTGCCGGCCGGCTTGCCTTTCGCAAGTGCATGGAGCAGGCGCGACCCGTGCTGCTGGAGCCAGTCATGCAGGTGCAGATTGAGGCTCCTGAAGAATGCGCCGGGGCGATCATGGGCGACCTTAACCAGCGGCGAGGCCGCGTGCAGGGAATGGAGAGCATGCCCTCCGGCTGCACGGTGCGCGCCGAGGTTCCCATGGCAGAGATGCTGACCTATGGCGCGAGCCTGACGGCACTGACGCACGGACGCGGCAGCTTTCACATGGAGCTTGCACATTACGATGTCGTGCCACAGGCGGCCGCCGACAAGATCATTGCTGCCGCGCGGCGGCCCCATCCGGAAGAAGAGCTGCTTGAGGCCTGAGCGGATTCACACCGGCCTGGCGATACGCGGCACCAGCCGCTCACGCAGCCGCAGCATCGGCAGCTCCACCAGGCGCGTAACGGCGATGCCCAGCAGGATGGCCGCCGCGTACTGCCCTGCCCAGAGTGCGACCCAGCGCACGCCCGGCGGCAGGTGCGCGGCGGCGTGCGCAACGGGCCCGCGTACCGAGACGTGCCAGAGATAAATCCCATAGGAGTAGACCCCGATGAGCGCCACCGCCCGATAGACGAGTGAGCGCACCCAGCGGCCTCGGTAGCTGAGCAACAGCAGCAGCAGCGCGCCGAGGGAGAGGTAGTTCAGTGTGTAACCGAAGGTCAGCATCAGGTGCGTGTCCGTGCCCTGATCGAGCACCAGCAGCGGCCCTGCAACACTGACGCAGGCCAGCACGATGCGATGGCTCGCCAGGCGCGCGAAGCGCATGTGCTCCGAGTGGTATAGATAGCCTAGCATGACGCCGAACATCAGGCTATCCAGGCGGGCGTGCGTGTCCCACTGCAAGTTCACGTCTTTCAAAAAGAGCACGGTAGCGATGCGGCCGCAGAGCACGAGGGCACAGACCGCGCCGAGGGTAAGCATCGTGGCGCGGGGTGAGAGCCGCTTCCTGCAGATAGCCAACAGCAGCAGCGGCAGCAGCAGATAAAAGTGCTCCTCGACGGCCAGGCTCCAGGTGTGCGACAGCGAGGTGCCCGCGTAGTTTTGCACGTTGAGCAGGTTCTGCCAAAGAAAACTTCGGAGTGGATGGCGATGCGCGATGATCTGGAACAAAAGATAGAAGTAGTAGGCGGGCCAGATCTTGAACATTCTGCGCGCGAGAAAATGGCGAATGCGGATGCCGCCTGTTCTCAGCAGCTCGTCGATGAGAAGGCCACCGACAAGAAATCCGCTGAGCACGAAGAACAGATCGACCCCGAGCCAGCCGGTGCGCCGCATCGCAAACTCAGCCCCGCGGACTACCGGATTCTGAACCGGCACGGTATAGATG
>CAYQYM010000398.1:0-2573 GCA_964421715.1 uncultured Acidipila sp. | reverse complement strand
CCCTCCTGGTCGCGGAAGTACTCGGCCACCGTAAGACCTGTGAGCGCCACGCGCAGGCGCGCCCCGGGAGGCTCGGTCATCTGGCCGTAGATCAGCGTGGCCTTTGACTTTGGCAGGTCCTTGAGGTCGATCACGCCCGATTCCTGGAACTCGAGCCAGAGGTCATTGCCCTCGCGCGTGCGCTCACCCACGCCGGCGAAGACAGAGAAGCCGCCGTGCTTGGAGGCGACATTGTTGATGAGCTCCTGGATGACGACTGTCTTGCCAACGCCCGCCCCCCCAAAGAGGCCAATTTTGCCGCCCTTAAGAAAGGGCTGGATAAGGTCGATGACCTTGACGCCGGTCTCAAACATCTCCTCGGTCGTTGACTGCTCATCGAACATCGGGGCGGGGCGATGGATGGGTAGCCGGACCTGGGCATTGACCGGGCCCAGCTTGTCGACTGGCTCGCCGATCACGTTCAGCACGCGGCCCAGCGTCTCGCGGCCAACTGGTACGGAGATGGGGCCGCCCAGGTCGATCGCCTTCATGCCGCGCACCATGCCTTCGGTCGCCTCCATGGCGACGCAGCGCACTCGACCCTCGCCCAGGTGCTGCTGCACCTCGAGGATGACGTTGATGGGCGTGGGCACATCGAAGCCGTCGCTGACGACGCGCAGCGCTTCAAAGATCGGCGGCATCGTGGATTCTTCAAACTGCACGTCCACTGCCGGACCGGAGATCTGTATTACTTTGCCGCTGTTTTCTGCCATAAATCTCTCTCATTGGGCGACCTAGATGGCCGCCGCTCCGCTCACAATCTCGATAATCTCCTTGGTGATCGCGGCCTGGCGCACACGGTTCATTGTGAGCGTAAGCGCATCGATCATGTCGGAGGCGTTGTTGGTGGCCGAATCCATCGCCGTCATGCGCGCCGCGTGCTCTGCGGCGACAGACTCAAGCATCGCGTGATAAAGCTGCGAGGTGACGTACCGCGGCAGGATGGCGCTGAACAGCTCGGCCGGGGGCTGCTCGTAGATGTAATCCACCTCGGCGGTCCCAAACCGGTTAGCTTCTTCCTCGGCCTCGGCAGCGGCGGCTTCGGCCTCCTTCGAATCGATGCTGACGCCGGCCGTCAGGGCCGCCTCGGCCGCGCGCTCGCGTTCCTCGAGGGTCATCTCCTCGGCGCTTGCCACTTCGCCCTGGCCGAACTCGATCACCGGCAGCACACGTTCAACGACCACGCGCTGCTGGATGACCGACTTGAACTCGTTATAGACGACGTACACCGCGTCGATCTCTTCGTGCGTGTAGCGGGCAACGATTTCCTCCGTCAGCGCACGCACTGCGTCAAAGCTGAGCCGGTCGAGCGAGACCTGCTGATCTTCCACGTACTCGATCGAACTCGAGCGGTGCCGCTCGGGCCTGGGCGCCTCAACGGCTCCGTCCGCCTCGGCTGTTGCCTCTACAATGCGGGCTGACGGAAAGCGCCGGCGAAACAGATCGCGGCCCTTGCGGCCAACGGCCTCCACGTCTACCTGCTTGCCGCGGATGGAGCCGAGAAAGCGCGTCGCAGCCTTGACAATGTTCGCGTTGAAGGCGCCGGCAAAACCCTTGTCCCCGGAGACGACGATCAGCAGCACATTGTTCTCCGGACGGACTACCAGCAGCGGATGCCGCACGTTGCCTGTGTCAGGATCAACGACGTCGATGCGGCGCTTGAGCGAGGCAAGCACGCTGGCCAGCATGGCCGTGTAAGGTCGCGCAGCGAAGGCGCGCTCCTGCGCGCGGCGCAGCTTCGCAGCCGAGACCATCTTCATTGCCTTGGTAATCTGCCGCGTGTTGCGCACACTGCGGATGCGCCGCCGTAGATCGAGTACGTTCGCCATCGCCCTACCTGGTCACAGCCTGCGCGGTTCCTGCAGCCGGCGCCTTCTCCGCAGCCTTTTTCTGTTCGTCCGGATTCAGCGCCTGCACCGCATCCTTACCCCTGGCCTGCGCATGATCGGCCAGGAAGTTCTGCTTGTACTCGTTGATGGCCGCCTTGAGCCGGTTGCGCAGGTCATCATCGAGCGCCTTCTTCGTCACGATGTCGTTCAGCAGCGCCGACTGCGCGGAGTCGAGATAAGGATAAAATCCGTTCTCAAACGCGCGGATGTCCTCGACGTTCACATCGTCCAGCAGGCCCTGCGTTCCGGCAAACAGGATCGCCACCTGCTTCTCGGCCGGAAGCGGCTCAAACTGAGGCTGCTTCAGCAGCTCGGTCAACCTGCGTCCGCGGTTGAGCTGGTTCTGCGTTACCTTGTCCAGGTCGCTGCCGAACTGCGCAAAGGCGGCCAGCTCGCGATATTGCGCAAGGTCCAGCTTGAGTGTCGAGCCGACCTGCTTGATGGCCTTGATAGCTGCTGAAAACCCTACGCGCGAGACCGAAAGGCCCACGTTCACGGCCGGGCGCACGCCCGAGTTGAACAGGTCCGTCTCGAGGAAGATCTGCCCGTCGGTGATCGAGATCACGTTGGTCGGGATATAAGCAGAGACGTCTCCAGCCTGCGTCTCGATGATCGGCAGCGCAGTCAATGAGCCGCCGCCTTTCT
>CAYQYM010000397.1:0-2588 GCA_964421715.1 uncultured Acidipila sp. | reverse complement strand
TCGTGCTGCTTCACCATCCCGATGATCTGCTCTTCCGTAAACCGGCTCTTCTTCATCCCCTGTCCTCTCCTTCACAGTACGAGAGAACTCCAGTTTTCCCTGGCCGAGTTTTTGGGGGGCACGTCAGCGGGTCAGGTACGCACGTGCCATGAGCGGGAGTTTGCGTCGGAGCTAAGAGTCAACCGCACTCAATAGTAGAAACTGGCTCTTCTGCAACTGTTAACCGAAGGATTGTAGGTTCGAGTTCTACCTGAGGAGCCATTCTGCCTGCTGCTCTCCCTCCGTCGACTCGCAGCACCTTCCGATTTTTCTCCTGAGGCGCTGCGCTCGTCGCACAGTCAGCTGCGAACGTGGTGTTGCCTGCGCCAGGAGGCGTAATCCTCATAGAGCGCGGTTGACCGGCTGCTTCCGGCAAAAGCTGCGGAACCAGGCTTGTTCATCAACCCGAGATATTGGTAAACGAGAATCTCATCGACAAACGGTGAGACCGCTGCCAACTGCTGTGACACGCGCGAAAAGGGGGCGGGCAGCAATGCGCTGTTATAAACCGTGCCTTCGAACTTGAATATCTCCACATCGGCCCACATGCGCGCCTTGCGAGACTGGTCATGCGCCCTGCGCAGCCCTTCATACAAGGCGGGCGTCTCGGTCACCTTCGATTTCTGCACCCCCACCTCATCCTGGTAGGCGACGATGTCCAGGTCCATCGCATCGAGCTGCCGCACATACGTTGAGTCCGGGCGGGCCAGCCGGGTTCCGTAAGGCGCAATCATGATCGGCGCGGATGGCTTGAGCTGCCGTGCCTCGTGCGAGAGCGCATTCACATAGTGGATAAAGTCCGGAGAGTAGTAAGGGTTAATCTCTGCTTCATCCGGCCAGTACCAGCCATAGAAGCTGGGATGGTGGCCATAGCGCGCGGCAAGTTCGCCCAGTGACTGGAGCCGCTTTTTCGCAGCGACCGGGTCGATGATGACCTTGCTGCTCTCCCAGGCGCCATAGAAGCCGGCGCCGATAAAGAATTTCAGGTTGTGTCTATCGGCGGCCGTCAGCACTGCTTCCAGCGGGTCTTCGCAGCCGAGATGCCACTGCGGGTAGATCGCGGTCTTGTAAAACGAGCGATAGTAGAGAGCCGTCGCCATCAGAATAAGGTACTTCAGGCCAGCCTCAGCAATTTCGGCGACCTTGGCCTGCCACTGCTCGGCGGTGAACCGGGCACATGCCGGATTCCAGTCGACTCCCTCCACGGGTGCGTGGTGCTGGAATTCGAACCAGCTACCGCGGATAGGCTTGGCAGCAGCCGCTGCAGATCCCTCTGCCATGTGAGGCAGGGCTAAAACAGCCGCCCCTGCCAGAACACCATTCAGAAACTCGCGACGGTTCATCGATTCCTTCTCTTCCCAGGTTCAGCGTGTCATGAGAGAGGTAAAGCAGGTCTCCTCACGTGCTCAACAGCAAAATCGCATACAGAAGTACACCAATCCCGGAGTACATCCCGGCGCGAGCCCGGCGCGACGCAAGCCGCCACTCTCCAAAGCAAATGCCGATCGCATTGGCGAGGAGCAGTCCTACGGCGAGGCTCAGCGGCCAGCCAATGGAGGTGCCCAGCGAACCCAGCCTGGGCACTGCGGCTCCGTAGACGAAGATACTTCCGGACCAGAGCAGCGCCATCAGCGCGGAAAGGCTATAGAGCCGCAGCACCGGCGGCTCTGCGAATTGCGCAAAGCTGCGATTGCGAATGAGCAGAAATACGCAAACAGCAAGGTTGGAAAGCGATCCGGCGCCAAGCATCACCAGCCAGATCAGGTTTGTGCTCGAGAACTCGCTAAGGCCCGCGGCTCTCCCATATTCCGCAATAGGCTGCGCCAGCGAGAAACCGATGTTGAACACAGCCGAGAGTATGCCTGCGCCCACGGCCAGCAACAGCGCCGTGCGCACTGGGCGCGCCTCCCCTACCATGCCTCCCCGGTCTGCTCCCACTCCGGCCGCAGACTCGCGGATGCGCCCTGCCCATCCGCAGAGCACGATCCCGGCAATCTCAACGGCGACGGCTCTCAGAATATGTCTTCCCTCCGGCTGCGCCAGCCGTGCCGGCGCAAGCAGCAGGATGGGAAGCACGGAGCCCAGCGCGGAGCTGATGGCGAGCACAAGCGTGTTGGCCAACGAAATGCCGATGGCGCTGACGCTCTGGCCAAAAAGTACCGCCCCAAAGCCCCACGCAAACCCTGCAGCAACGGCAATCGCCATAGCTCCTCCCGGAGCATGGAGCAGCACCGGCCAGCTTTGCGGTGCATCAAGAGAGACAATCGCCAGCGGTAGAAGCAGACACGCCCCAACGATGAAAAGCGTCCAGACGTTTTCCCACTTCCACCGGCCCAGAAAACGCATGGGCAGGGTAAAGCTGCCGTTCATCAGGCCGGAGCCAACTGCCATCAGGGCGCCCTGCAACACGGTCGAACGGGTCATCGGTCCTTCTTTTGCAAGGACAGATGCCCGCGGATGCGACC
This sequence comes from uncultured Acidipila sp., assembly GCA_964421715.1. GTDB lineage: Bacteria > Acidobacteriota > Terriglobia > Terriglobales > Acidobacteriaceae > CAYQYM01. The sequence continues at coordinate 84 of CAYQYM010000397.1, read as the reverse complement.
CGGACTGGGCAGGCGGGCAGCGGAAACTTTAGTCGTCGGTGCAAAGGCAAGTAGCATGGTTGGCTATACAGTAGAACAGGAGAG
>CAYQYM010000396.1:0-2596 GCA_964421715.1 uncultured Acidipila sp. | reverse complement strand
GGCCTGCAGCACGTGCTCCCTCGCCTCTTCCTTCAACTCGAGGTGATGCACTTCGGCGGCATGCTGCTCGATCCTGGGCAGCATCTCCTGCTCGGAGCTGCCTTCCAGGTGCCACGGACATTCGGTGTAGCCTACGTCGGCGCAACGGAACTGTTTCATGGGGGGTGACCCTCCTTTGCGGTTAGATGGCGAAGGAGGGCGCACTCAGGCGAAGTTCTCTGCTATGTCGCTGAAATCCCAGCAGTCGGTGCGGCCGGCGATCCACTCAGCCGCGCGAATGGCACCTTCGGCAAAACCGCGGCGTGAGTGCGCCTCGTGCGTAAGGACGATTTCGTCATAGCCGGAGCGGGCGGTGATCGTGTGCAGCCCGGAGTGGTCGCCCTCGCGCTCGGAGGTGATGGTTACCCTGAGCAGCGGATTTGCGGACTCGAGCACCTGCCTAAGCGTGAGCGCGGTGCCGGAGGGCGCGTCCTGCTTGCCGGCGTGGTGCTTTTCATGAACAGAAAACGAGTAGTGCGGCAACGACTCTGCCAGCGTGCGCGCGACGCGGTAGAGCGCCTGCACGCCGACGGAAAAGTTTGTGCCGTAGAGCAGGCCCGCGTTGCGCCGCTGGCAAAGAGCCCGCATGTCTTCCAGGTGCGCATACCAGCCGGTGGTGCCCACCAGCATGTGTGCGCCGTTTGCCAGGCAGGCGCGCATGTTTCTGACGGCCGCCTCGGGCGTCGTGAAGTCGATGACCGCATCAAAGCCGGCGAGGAATGGCGCCGTGAGCGCCATGGCGTTGCGGTTCTCTTCCTCGCCCACCACGCGGACTCCGTGGCCGTGCTCGTGTGCCACCTGTGCCACCAGGCTGCCGGTCTTGCCGCGTCCCAGCACCAAAAACAGCATCTCTGTTACCTCACACTTTCCTCGGCCCGCGCCGCCGCCTGCGCAGGGCGCGCGGCTACATCGAAGATCTCCGGGTCAGGGTCCTGGAAGAAGGCCGCATGCAGGGAACGCACCGCCTCATCCACATCCTCCTCATCGATCATAAAACTCATATTGATCTCCGAAGCCCCCTGGGAGATCATGCGCACGTTGATATGGCGAATGGCGCTGAAGACCTGCGCTGCCATGCCGTTCTGCCCGCGGATGTCCTCGCCCACCATGCAGACCAGCGCCTTGCGACCTTCATACTTCACGTCGGCCAGCTGGCTCAGGTCTGCGGCGATCTCGGGCAGCTTCTCGTTCGAGTCTACGGTGAGAGAGACGCTTACCTCAGAGGTCGAGACCATGTCCACCGCGCACCTGTGCCTGTCAAAGACCTCGAAGATGGCCCTGAGATAGCCATGTGACATGAGCATGCGGCCCGCCACCACATCGATGATGGTGAGCCGCTTCTTGGCTGCGATGGACTTGAACGGGCTGCGACAGTGCGGAGCCAGCGCCGTGATGCGCGTGCCCTCGTTCTCCGGGTTCCGCGAGTTGAGTACCAGCACCGGGATGTTCTTCTGCACGGCCGGCAGAATGGTGGCCGGGTGCAGCACCTTCGCTCCGAAGTAGGCAAGCTCGGCTGCCTCCTCGAAGCTGATCGTCTTCACGCGCAGCGCATCGTGGCAGACGCGCGGGTCCGCCGTCATGATGCCGTCCACGTCGGTCCAGATTTCGATGACCTCTGCGTGCAGCCCGCTGCCGACGAGCGCCGCGGTGAAATCCGAACCGCCGCGTCCCAGCGTGGTCGTCGCGCCTTTCTCCGTTGCCCCGATGAAGCCGCCCATCACCACGGTGCGCCCGGCCTCGGCGTGCGGACGCACGTGCTCCTTCAGCCGCTGCTCGATCAGGCTGTCGAGCGGCAGGGCCCTTCCGTGCTGCGCGTCGGTGAGGATGCAGGCGCGCGCGTCCACGTGCGTGCCGTCCAGTCCGCGCATGGTGAAGGCTTCGGCCACCATGCGGCTGGACAGGCGCTCGCCGTAGCTGACGACCATATCGCTGATGCGCGGGGTCAGCTCGCCAATTGCCGCCAGCCCGCGCAGGATTTCATCGAGCGCATCGAATTCGGCGTCCATCCATGTCTCAGTCGCGGCGAACTCGGGGCCGGTGAGCGCAGCGCAGTCCTCGACCTCGCCCGGCGAACTGCCGCTGCGGGCGGCACGGTTCAGCAGGGCGGCTGTCTCCTTGTGACGATGCCGGAGGCGCGAGGTGATGGCGAGCGCACCTTCGCGGTCGCCCCGCGCGGCGGCATCGGCCGCGGCGATGAGCTGGTCGGTCACCTTCGCCATCGCGCTGATCACGACGACCGGCTGGATCTCGTCTGTGCGCCGGGAGTGGACGATGGCGGCCGTGCGTGCAATGGCCCGGGCGTCCTCGACCGAGGTGCCGCCGAACTTCATAACGATGAGCTTGCGTCCTTCACTCATGCCGTCACTGCCTGCGGCGCAAGCCTGCCTGCCTTTTCCAGCAGCTCGGCGGTGAGCAGGGCTGCGCCGGCGGCGCCGCGGATGGTGTTGTGCGAGAGCACGGTGAACTTCCAGTCCAGCAGGGGGCACGGGCGCAGGCGTCCGCAGACGGCGGTCATGCCTTTGTTGATGTGGATGTCCAAGCGCGGCTGCGGACGGTC
>CAYQYM010000395.1:0-2614 GCA_964421715.1 uncultured Acidipila sp. | reverse complement strand
GGTCGCGAAAGGCGGAACGGGGGCGATGCGTGGTGCGGTGCAATGCATAGGTGAACTGCGGAAGAGCGGAGGGAGTCCGAGTGGGCGCGGCGTCCTCGCAAGCTGGGATGTGGAAGAAGAAGGGCTGATCGGGTCCACCGACTGGGCCGAGCAGCACGCGGCGCAGCTGGAGCATGCTGCTGCATATTTCAACATGGATGTGGGTGTGGCAGGCCCGAACTTTGATGCCTCCGCCGTGCCTTCGCTCAAGCAGTTCATCCGCGAGGTCACCAAGGAGGTGCCGAGTCCCAAAGGCGGCACCGTGTATGAACAGTGGAAGCAGACGGAGGCAGCCGCTACCAACCGCCGCAGTGCAAACAATGGCTTCAACGAGCGTCGCGCTCACGCCAACACCAGCGGAGACGTGGAGATCGGGGACCTGGGCAGCGGTTCGGACTACACGCCCTTCATTCAGCACCTCGGCGTGCCCTCGACGGACATCGGCTCCGGCGGCCCCTACGGCGTCTACCACTCGGTATTTGATAACTACGCGTGGTTTACGAGGAATGCCGACCCGACGTTCGTCTACGAGCAGCAGCAGGCACGCGTCTTCGGCCTCGAGGTGCTGCACATGGCAGATGCGGACGTGTTGCCATACGACTATGTGACCTACGGCAAGGAAATGCAGGACTACATTGGCACCGCACGCAAGAAAGCCGAGGAGGCAAAAGTGACCGTCGACCTCGCGTCTGCGACGGCAGCGGCCCAGCGCTTTACCGCTGCTGCGGAGGCCGTCAAGGCAAAGCAGGCGGCAACCGGCAGTGCCGATCTGGCGCAGATGAATATGAAACTAAGGCAGGTGGAAGGCGCGTTGCTGGACGACCAGGGCCTGCCGCACCGGCCATGGTTCAGGCACACCATCTATGCGCCGGGGGAGTACACCGGTTATGCCGCCGTGGTGATTCCGGGCGTGACCGAGGCCATCGATGCAAAAGACTCCGTCCGGGCGCAAGCCCAGGCAGCGCAGCTTACGCAGGCCATCGAGCGCGCGACGGCTACGCTGGAGAGCATTGCGAAATAGGCCCACGCCGCTGCCGGGGCCGCATGGGCCTCGGCAGCGACGGCCGCACAGAGACGGTCTGCCGCAGCAAGGCATTGCCTGGTCGCGGCAGACCGGCTCGCGTTCCATCTCACGCCAGCATGCCCGGCCAAGCTCGTGGTGAGTGCAGCAGGCGGGCTCGTCTCACACATCCCGGCTTGTGAAGGCACAGCCCGGAGCACGTCGGGCTGGCCACGGTCGCGCCCATTATCCACCGCCACGGCGGCAGAATCTGGGCAGAGGTGGACAAGGGGGCAACGATCTTTTTTACCCTGGAAGAGGAGGTCTACGAATGCGTCGCAAACTGATCGCCGCCGTAATTACAGCCGTTCTGCTTTTTTCGGCTGCTGTATCCGCTCCTTCGCAGACCGGGCACCGTGGCCCGTGGCAGATGCAGCAGAGCGGCACCACGGCGAGCCTGCGCGGCATATTCGCCGCCGGCGGCGGCGTGGCATGGGCCAGCGGAACCGGCGGCACCGTTTTGCGCACCGAGGACAGCGGCTACATGTGGCAGAGCTGTGCCATGCCGCCCGGCGCGGAAACGCTGGATTTTCGCGGGCTATGGGCCAGCGGTGCCAATACCGCCGTGGTGATGTCCAGCGGCCCCGGCGACCAGTCGCGCGTGTATAAGACCAGCGACGGCTGCTCCCACTGGCGCCCCGTCTTCACAAACCCGGATAAGGATGGGTTCTGGGACGCACTCGTCTTCACGGACCCGCAGCACGGCTACCTGCTGGGCGACCCGATTAGGACGCCGGGCGCTGCGAGGCAGGATTTCCAGCTCTTTGCCACGCGCGATGGCGGCGAAACCTGGGTGCGCCTGGCGCAGAGTTCCTTCGGCATGGGAGAGGACGCCGGAGCCTTCGCCGCCAGCAACACCGCCCTTGCCGTACTGCGCAACCACCTCTGGTTCGGGACCGGCGGCAGGGCGGGAGCATTCGTCGTTCTGGGGAGCGTGCAGGACTCCGGCGCCCTCCGAATAAGCCGCCGGGTGCCGGTTCCGCTGGCGGGCGGAGCAGACGCCGCAGGAGTCTTCTCCGTGGCGGCACGTGATGCAACACACCTTGTGGCCGTGGGCGGCGAATATAGCCGGCCGGCCGAGAGTTCCGGCACAGCTGCCTGGTCTGAAGATGGCGGCCATCACTGGACGGCCGCGACCCGGCCGCCGCAGGGCTACCGGTCCGCAGTGGCGTGGTTTGAGCCGGCGAAGGCTTGGCTTGCGGCGGGGACCACCGGCTCCAGCATCAGCTACGACGACGGCAGGACGTGGCGCTCGCTCGACGATGGTAACTGGAATGCTATCTCGATCAGCCGGGACGGAAAGGGCTGGATTGCAGGGCCGCACGGCCGCCTCGCCCAGTGGAACGCCGCCAGCCTGCCGCACTGAGCGGTTCGATCCGGGCCTGCGTCTATCCCTTATAACCGTTACCCTTAGTAGAAGGCAATGGGCAGCCGGACTTTCGTTCCCCGGTGTAGACGCCTATGGGGGAATTTGTAATCAGACTGGACGACGAAATGGGCAGGGTGCAGGAGCAG
>CAYQYM010000394.1:0-2614 GCA_964421715.1 uncultured Acidipila sp. | reverse complement strand
TGGCAAGGTCACGCTGAATTGCTGTGTCGATCGCACTGAACACCTCCTGCAGAATGTAATAGGATTTAATCCCATCACGCCCAGGAATCAACCACTGCGAATGCATTGTTGCATGCTCAAAGAGCGTCAAAAAGCTCTGCTTCCCAAATGGTACCCACGCCTTTGGGTATCGTCCGCGAAAGCTACTAAGTTATTGAAATTATGGTGGACGCACTAGGGCTCGAACCTAGGACCCGCTGATTAAGAGCGGAGCTTTGTGCCCTTTTCGTTCCTTTCCAATACTACGCTGTTGATTGCCACTGAGAAGTGACCCGGGAGGGGCCGTAATTTCCACTGAGATTTGACCCATGTTCTGATCGTTCCCCTGGCTGGCAGTCGGGGGATCATGGAGTGATCGACATGGCGTTATTGAGTGTGATCCGCCGCTGGCATTTCCGGGAAGGGATGCCGATCCGGGAGATCGAACGGCGCACCGGCTTGTCCCGCAACACGATCCGCAAGTACCTGCGAGCCGGCACGGTTGAGCCGCAGTTCAAGGTGCCCGCGCGCCCCAGCAAGCTCGACCCGTTTGCCGAGAAGCTGTCGGGCTGGCTCAGGGTCGAGGCCGGCCGCTCGCGCAAGCAGCGCCGCACGGTCAAGCAGATGCATGCCGATCTGGTGACGCTCGGCTATGACGGCTCGTACAACCGGGTCGCCGCCTTCACGCGGGAGTGGAAGGCCGACCGCCAGCGCGATGCGCAGACCAGTGGGCGGGGCACATTCGTCCCGCTGGTGTTCATGCCGGGAGAGGCCTTCCAGTTCGACTGGAGCGAGGACTGGGCGATCATCGCCGGTGAGAGGACCAAGCTGCAGGTTGCGCACAGCAAGCTGTCGCACAGCCGGGCCTTCATCGTCAGGGCCTACCTGCTCCAGACCCACGAGATGCTGTTCGATGCCCTGACCCAGGCGTTCCGGGTGCTCGGCGGAGTCCCGCGCCGCGGGATCTTCGACAACATGAAGACCGCGGTCGACCGGATCGGTGCCGGCAAGGTGCGCCAGGTCAATGCCCGGTTCTCGGCGATGGCCAGCCATTACCTGTTCGAGCCGGAGTTCTGTAATCCCGCCGCCGGATGGGAGAAGGGTCAGGTCGAGAAGAACGTCCAGGATGCCCGGCGCCGGCTGTGGCAGCCATTGCCATGCTTCCCCGATCTTGCCGAACTCAATGCCTGGCTCGAGCACCGCTGCATCGAGCAATGGCACGAGATCCAGCATGGTGTCATGCCCGGCACGATCGCCGATGCCTGGGCGGACGAGGTCGCCAGCCTGATGCCGCTGGGACGCACCTTCGATGGCTTCGTCGAGCATGCCAAGCGGGTCTCGCCGACCTGCCTCGTGCACTTCGAGCGCAACCGGTACAGCGTGCCGGCCTCCTTCGCCAACCGCCCGGTCAGCCTGCGCGTCTATCCGGACCGGATCGTCGTGGCGGCCGAGGGCCGGATCCTGTGCGAGCATGAGCGGATCATCGAGAGGTCCCATCATCTGCCCGGGCGGACGGTCTATGACTGGCGTCACTACCTGGCGGTGATCCAGCGCAAGCCCGGAGCCCTGCGCAACGGAGCCCCCTTCCTGGAGATGCCCGATGCCTTCCGGCAGCTACAAGCGTCCCTGCTCAAGCGCCCGGGAGGTGACCGGGAGATGGTCGAGATCCTCGCCCTCGTCCTCCAGCACGACGAACAGGCCGTCCTCTGCGCGGTCGAGCTCGCGCTGGAAGCCGGCGTGCCGACCAAGACCCACGTCCTCAACATCCTCCACCGGCTGACCGACGGCAAAGCGGGTACACCACCGAAGATCGACGCTCCCCAGGCCCTGACCCTGCGACGTGAACCCAAGGCGAACGTCGAGCGCTATGACGCGCTGCGCAGCAGGGAGGCCGCCCGTGCGTCATGATCCTGCCAGCGCCGCCGTCGTGGTCATGCTGCGCGGCCTCAAGATGTACGGCATGGCCCAGGCCGTCAGCGACCTCATCGAGCAGGGCGCCCCGGCCTTCGATGCTGCCGTGCCGATCCTGTCCCAGTTGCTGAAGGCCGAGGTGGCCGAGCGCGAGGTGCGCTCGATCACCTACCAGACCAAGGCAGCCCGCTTCCCGGCCTACAAGGACCTCACCGGCTTCGACTTTGCCTCCAGCGAGGTGAACGAGGCGATGGTCCGCCAGCTCCACCGCGGCGAGTTCATCGACGGCGCCAACAACGTTGTGCTGATCGGCGGTCCGGGCACCGGCAAAACCCATATCGCCACGGCGCTGGGCATCCAGGCCGTCGAGCATCATCGCAAGAAGGTGCGCTTCTTCGCCACTGTCGATCTGGTCAATGCCCTCGAGCAGGAGAAGGTTCTGAACCGGGCCGGGCAGCTCGCCGATCGCCTGCTCCGGCTCGACCTCGTGATCTTCGACGAGCTGGGCTACCTGCCGTTCAGCTCATCGGGCGGTGCCTTGCTCTTCCACCTGCTCAGCACGCTCTATGAGCGCACCAGCGTCATCATCACCACCAACCTGAGCTTCTCCGAGTGGGCCGGGGTCTTCGGTGATGCCAAGATGACCACCGCGCTCCTCGATCGGCTCACCCATCACTGCCACATC
>CAYQYM010000393.1:0-2621 GCA_964421715.1 uncultured Acidipila sp. | reverse complement strand
CTGTAATTACGCGGCTCCCCATCTCTTCGGCAACAAAATCGCCAGCGCCACAAAATGCCGAGAGCATTCGCACACAGGGCGTTCTCTCGCCCTTGCTTGTTCGGCCCCTGAATGAGCGCAGCTTCGAAATCGTCGCCGGTGCGCGGCGGTATCGCGCCGCGCAGATGGCGGACGTGGACTCCGTACCTGTCCGCATCGTCACCCTTAACAACGCTGAAGCACTGGAAATGTCCATCGTCGAAAACCTGCAACGCCGCGACGTTCACCCGATGGAGGAGGCCAACGGCTTCCGCGCTCTGCTCAATCTGGAGGAGCCGAAATACTCTATCGAACAAATTGCCGCCCGCACCGGCAAGACTCCCGTCTACGTCGCGGCTCGTTTGAAGCTGACCGAGCTTACGGAGAAGGTAGTCGAAGCCTTCTACCGCGAGGAGATCGGCGTGGGCCATGCGCTGTTGCTGGCCAAGTTGCAGCCCGCGCAGCAGGAACAGGCACTGGCCGCCTGTTTCAAGGAGGATTGGAGCGCAGGCGGTCAGAAGGCAAAACGCATTCTTCTGCCTGTCCGCAATCTCCAGTTCTGGATTGAGTCAAACATCCTGCTCATTCTCAAAGACGCGCCCTTCGACAAGCGGGACGCGCAGCTTGTTCCCGCAGCCGGAAGCTGCGAGGACTGCCCCCGGCGGACGGGACACAACAAACTGCTGTTCGCGGAGCTTGGCAAGCAGGACGCCTGTACTTCGCCCGACTGCTACCAAAGCAAGGTGGATGCGCACGTCGCCAAGGCCATCGCTGCGAAACCGAAGATCGTGCAGATCAGCACGGCTTACGGTAAGCAGCAGGAGGGCAGCTCCACGTTGCCGCGCAACAAGTACGTCCCCATCCGGCAGGAGAAGCCCAGAACCAAGGAAGAGGCCGCCCGACCGGAGTTCAAGACGTGTCGGTACACCACCCAGGCAATTGTCACCGAGGGTAGCGAGAAGGGTGAGATTCACAAGGTCTGTGCCCAGCTCGACTGCCCCATCCACCACCCGAAGAGCGAGCGGAGCGGACGCGATGACAAATGGAATGCCGAAGAACAGAAGCGCCGCCGCGAGGAGGCGCTGGCGAACGCGACCGGCATCCGCACTCTTGCCGCCATTATCGCAGCGGTACCCGTTCGATTGATGAAGCGCGACCTGCTGTTCGTGGTTGAGCATTTGGCCGCCATGCTGGACGAACGCCGTCTGGAAATCGTCGCCCGCGAGCGCGGCATCCAGAAGGCCAAAGAAAGCGACTCGATAGAGAAGCTGTTCACCACCTACCTGCTCCGGGCCGAGGAGAGTGAACTCGGGCGGCTGCTGGTCGAGCTCACCATCCTACAGACGGCTACCCGGCAGAATGCGGGGCAGGTGCTACGGGATGCCGCATGCGCCTATAAGGTAGACGTGGACGCCATCGCGCAACAGGTCAAGACGGAGTTCGCCGCGAAGCAGAAAGCCAAGCTGACGAAGAAGCCCACCGCAAAGCCCGTTCAGGCGAAAGCCAATAAGTCCGCATAACCTTCACAGCATTACTCCGGGGTCTGCCATCAGGGCAGGCCCCGTTTTCGTGCGCCCGTCTTCCCACCCTGGGCGTGGCTCCTGCCGTCCGGCAGGAGCACCTTGCCCGCCCACCCGACGGGCTGGCTCGCGCACGCTCGCCCTAACTCCTATGGTTCGCGAAGCCTGACACCCAGAATTCCCGAGAGTCCAGTACCATCAGCACGTCGTACACTTGTGACAGTTTCCTACAATTGCGAACTAAACCTCGTGTGTTCTGCACGATGGCTGAAACTCGACGCAGGAGTTGTGTCGGCGCGAAGTAAAGCTGTTGTGCGGTTCGCGCCATGAGAGGGCAAGCATCTGACGATGGAAAACCGCTTCTTCGAGCATCCGATTCTCAACTCGCCCTACGAGTACCCGGCCCGGCATTGGGAGTTGGATGGGAGCGGCCAACCGACGCAGCAGATCGTCGATGCCCGGCGCACGGCTCAGTTCATCACGCCGATTCCCAAACCCAGAAAGCGCAGAGATGCTGCGGTCCAGGAGGATTTGGAGTTCGACGATGAGACCGGCGTCTCCACGCCCAGGCAGCGTTACGAACCCATCCCCATCATCAATGAAGTTCGCCAGCAGGTGGACGAATGGCGCCGTCTGCCCAGTCCCAATGACTGGCTGGTGACTCCGGAGACAGCGCGGCTTCTCCAGCACTGGAGAAGCCACCCGTTCCAGGGCATTCGACCTTTCTTCTGCCAGATTGAAGCAGTCGAGACGGCCATATGGCTCACGGAAGTGGCTCCCAAACGTCCGGCGTGGAAGAAGTTTCAGGAGCATCTGGCGAAAGTCAACGCCGACGCCAACCCGGAACTCAACCGCCTGTCCCTCAAGCTCGCTACCGGAGCCGGCAAGACCACCGTCATGGCGATGCTCATTGCATGGCAGACGGTCAACGCCAATCGTCGATCGAACAGTTCCAACTTCACCCGCGGCTTTCTCATTGTGACGCCCGGACTGACCATCAAGGATCGCCTTCGCGTCCTCGACCCCGGCGATCCTTACAGCTACTACGCAAGCCGGGAGCTGGTGCCGCCCGACATGCTGGAT
>CAYQYM010000392.1:0-2631 GCA_964421715.1 uncultured Acidipila sp. | reverse complement strand
CTCTACAACAATCCACGCTTCCTGTGGCTGGTCGGCCTGCAGATGCTGGGCCTGCGCCGCTACTCTCTCCCGAAGGAAAGGGCTGCTGCGTGAGGCGCACTCCGCGCATGTTCGCATTTGTGGTCCTGCTGGCCGGAGCAATCGCGGCCAGCGCCCAGGTATCTCCAGAAGCCTATGGCGGCAAGCGGCACGAGATCACGGTGGGTGCGGAGGGCTCCTACTTCTCTCCAAACTGGAAGCCGAACAACCTTGGCGGCATCGGCATCTACGGTGATTACTCGTTTTCGCACATCTTCAGTCTTGAGGGCGAGGCGCGGTTTCTCCGTTTCAACCAGTTCCAGAACGTACACGAGGACACCTACGCCGCCGGGCCGCGATTTACTTACACCGGCCATCGCTGGCTGCCTTATGTCAAAGTGCTGGCTGGCGCAGGCAAGTTCCAGTTTCCGCCGCAGTACCAGCGCAGTGGCAGCTATTTCCTCTGGGTCTTCGGCGGCGGAGTCGATTACAGGCTGACGCCGCGCTTCTCTGCGCGGGCGGAGTATGAGTACCAGGTCTGGCGTAACTTCAACGCCCGTGGCTACAACGACCAGTTGAACCCGCAGGGCGTCAGCATAGGCATCTCCTACCGCCTGCGCTGAGGCAGCATTGTGAAAATCCCCGCGCCTTTCGCCGCCTTTGCGATCCTGCTTGCGGCCGTGTGCCTCTCGGCGCAGGCGCCCCTGCAGCAGCAGATCGAGGCGCTGCGCGGCAGCAACGGCACACTGCACATCCAGCGCGGCACGCATGCCGTAACGCATACGCTGGTCACCGGCGGCGAGAAGGATGAGTTCAGCAACACCACGATCAGCGGAGAGGGCATCTTCGGCAGCACGCTGTCGCTTGCGCCGGGCGCGAACACCGTCATCCTGAGCGACGGTCCGGGACACAAGAGCCGCTTCAACATCACCGGTGTGACTTTCGTCGGCAATAAGGGACAGCAGCAGTCGCCGGCGGACTGCGTGCACCAGGGCAGCGAGTCCGAGCTGGACACGAACTTCTACTTCACGGACGCGACCTATAGCTGCGCGCGCGACGGCTGGGTGTTCGGCAACGTGGAAGCCAGGTTCAGCCTGAACCGCATGAACATCTGGAATGTCTTCGACGTGGAGAATGCGCGCGATGGCGAGGACTATCACTATGGCCCGCAGGATGTCTTCAGCATGGGCAGCCTCAGAAACTTCAACGGCCGCAATGGCATCACGATAGACAATCTCGCGACCGGCAACACGGAACCCTGTCACTTCTTCTCTGTCGGCGACCATCATGAATCAAACCATGGCTTCAACTGGTATGTGGATCACTGCTTCGGCTTCGTTCGCATCGGCGGTTTCGGATTGAGCGATGGCTACGCGGACGCCTACCTCGGGCCTGAATCTGCACGGGCGCTCTGGATGGGCAACCGCAGCACGGGCAGCGTAGATGACCTCGGCTTCTACAACGTCGTGCGCGACAACCACTACCAGCAGTTCCTCACGGCGCCCGATCTCGCCGGCGCAGGTGCGCTGCGAGACAAGTTCCCGCTGCTAGAAGATCACATGGATGCGTCCATGGCGGAGGACTGGGACATGAGCGCCCAGGGCGCATCCGCATGGAAGGCGAGTGCCGACGCGGAGGTCACGAAGACCAACTGGACCAGCGCCATCACCGGCCAGCAGTTCCTCAAGCTGCACTGCACGACGGCGCCATGCGAGGCGACGCAGCGCATCGACGCTCCGGCAGGGGTAGAGGGCGTGTGGCTGCGCGCCCTCTACACCGGAACCGACGTGGGTGAGTACTGCGGCGTGCAGGTGCGCGATGGCACGGGCGCGGTGGCGTGGGATTCCGGCTGGCGCAGGGTGGCCTCACCCGGGCCCTACTATCGCTCGGAGTTTGCCGTGGAAGGCACGGCGGCCTTCTCGGGCCAAAGGGTGGTCGCGCTCAGAAACAATTCCGCAAAGGAGAGCTGCTTCTTTACTGACCTGCGGCTGGTGAAGAATTACGCCGGGGACGGCAGCTTCGAGCACACGACCCAATGGAAGGCAGTCACGGGGAGGTGGGCAGCGGATACGGCAGCCGTCCATACCGGCGCAGCGGCCATGCGGCTCACCGGGGATGGCGCACGCGCCTCGCTCAAGTCAGCCCTGCCACACGGCGGATACTTTTTGCTGAAGGGCTGGGTGCGCCAGAATGGCGCGGAGCCCTGCCGCTTCGGCTACGGGCTGGCGTGGGACGGCACCCAGACGGACCGCGCCTATGCCTTTGCCCGCGCGGTGGAGCCGACCCGCATTCGCGGCGCGTGGGAGGGCTTCTCCTGGGTGGTGCGCGCGGATTCGCCGGCCCCCATCTCGCTGGGAACATTTCCCGGCGTGCCCACGGATTGCAGCCTTGACGACGTCAGCCTGATCCGGCTGAACGAGACACCGGCGATGATGCAGGCCGTCAGTCCCCGGCTCGGCGGCAGTTCACTCGCCCCCGGCGCATGCCAGCACGTCGAGGTGAGCATGCCCGGTACGGACGCCGGCATGGAGGTGCCGCAGCCCACGCCACAAACGTATCCCGGCGACGCCTTTGAATGGTCAGGCTATATCGCCGGACCGGGTCGCGTTGCAG
>CAYQYM010000391.1:0-2634 GCA_964421715.1 uncultured Acidipila sp. | reverse complement strand
TAATAAGAACCAGTTGGCTTCGTCTTGCATAATCTCGCAGATCACTCCGGCGGGAAGCGGCCCGGGCATGCGCGCCAGGTCGACGGAGGCCTCTGTCTGGCCGGCGCGCACCAGCACGCCGCCCTTGCGCGCTCGCAGCGGAAACACGTGGCCCGGCCGGGCGAGGTCGTGCGCGGTCGAGCGCGGATCAATTGCCACCTTGATGGTGTGCGCGCGGTCATACGCAGAGATGCCGGTGGTCACGCCCTCTCGCGCCTCGATCGTCTCGGTAAATGCCGTCCCGAAGCGAGAGGAGTTCTGCTGCGTCATAGGTCCGAGGCGCAGGTAATCGGCCCGCTCCTCGGTCAGCGTGAGGCAGATCAGCCCGCGGCCCTCGCGGGCCATGAAGTTGATCGCCTCCGGCGTCACCGCCTCCGCGGCCAGCGTCAGGTCGCCCTCGTTTTCGCGGTCCTCATCGTCCACCACCACAATCATTCGCCCGGACTTGAACTCCTCAAGCGCGCCAGGCACATCGGTAAACGGGCTCTTGCTTGCCATGTTTCTATTCTCCGCCAGAGCAGGCTTCCGCGCCAAAGCGCCATCGCGCTCAGGCTGTCTGCTCCACCGTGAAACGCATCGCCGAGACTTGCGCGCGCTGCCAGTAGCGAGAAAAGCGCTTCAGGTCCGTGCCTCTGTTGAGCTGCACAAACGGCGGTGGGTCCACCCACACCACCGGCACCTCGCGCTCAATCCTGACGGCAGCGGCCAACAGGCGCGTGTCCGGCGTGCGACAGGCGAGCACAAAACGGGCACTTGCCCTGCGCGCAGCCTCAAGCACACGGCTGGCAACATCCCCGCTCTCCACCCGCAGCCGGCCTTTCATCTCGGCCACGCATTCGGCAAGGAACACGGCACGCTTCAGCGTGATGGCCTCCGTGCGGAACCACGCCGTATCCCAGACGAAGATTGCCTCTGCGTCAGGATAGGCCTTGTACGCCTGCGCCTCCGGATTCAGCGCATCGGTGTGTACCCAGAGCAGGGGCCGCCCTTCCTTGGCCGGGGAAGGCTTCCGCTCCTTTCGCACTGCGTCCCATGGCTTTACGGGCGTCATCGCAGCGTCGTGCATGCGCGGAAAGAGCTGCTGCTCCAGCTCTTCATAGGTCCCGTCAAACGGGCAGCTGCGCGCCCGTGCGTGCACGCACTCCCGGCAGTATCGGCCTTCTGTGTACCGTTCAAAGTTCTCGCGGTTGAAGATGTAAGGCTTGCTGCTAAAGGTCGAGGCCACCCACTGCCAGGAAAGATTGTTGCTGGCCGGATCGCCGTCCAGCAGATGCTCCAGGAACCAGCGCGCACCAGACTGCCAGCGCACCCGAAGCCAATGGATCGTGTAGGCCGCCATCCACATGCGAGCGTGGTTATGCAGGTAGCCGGTCTCCTGCAGCTCGCGGCTGAAGCTGTCCATGCAGTGCAGCGTGGTGTGCGCGCTGGTAAGCACAGGCGGCAGAGCGGATGCGTACTCGGTCGCGGCAAAGCCGGTCTTGTACGGTTCGCGATCGCTGTTTACGTCATCGCCGATCTCAGAGTAGACGCGCTGCCAGTAATCGCGCCAGGCCAGCTCCTGCACCAGCTTAAGCGCCTGCGTGGGATCACGCACTGCAGCCAGCGCATGATCGCGCACCTCGGCCAGCGTAAGCACGCCGTGGCGAAGGTAGGGGGAGAGTCGCGTGACAGCGCCGGAGAGGTAGTTGCGGGTGCGTGCGTAGAGCTCGGGCCGGACTGCGGCGAGAGCCGCAAGCGCGGCCCTCCTGCCTCCCCTCGTGTTCGCAACTTCGCCTTCTGCCTGCACCAGCGGCACGGTGAACTGAATATATTCGATCAGGGCTTGACGCGTAGGCAGCGCTGCGATTTCCTGAGCAGTCACCAGCCAAGCGTAACGTGGGAGGCTGCTGCCCGGGTCTATCGGGCGCAAATTGGGTTGCATGCCACCAATCAACATGCCATGCTTTCGTCCCCTGCATGCTTTCTACCCTTGATAGTCTCAGCCGGCCACATTGGCAGTCTGCGCCGAGCGAGCCGCCATAAGCCGGTTTACCTGGCGCATCAGCAGCGAGGCCAGCAGCACCGGAAGCGCAAGCAGCAGAAGGCCGAGGCGGTAGCTGCCCGTCAGGTCAGAGGACCAGCCCATCCAGTAAGGGCCCACGAGGCCGCCGAACATCGAGATCATGTTCATCGTGGCCACCCCGGTTGCGGCGGACTCGCCCTCGAGAAAGCTCGTTGGGATAGTCCAGATAGCACCCTGCAATGCGTTGTAGCCGATAATGCAGACGAGCAGCCCGCAAATGGTAGGTACCGAGCGGGTAGTGGCCGCCGAGAGCACCAGCCCGGTTGCCATGGCAAACACCGGCAGGAGCACGTGCCAGTACCGCTCCTGCCTGCGGTCGGAGCTCCAGGCGCCCAGCAGCATAGAAAGCGCGCCGCAGAACCCGATGCCTGCGGTGATGAATCCGACGCTGCCGGCCGAAGCGCCTGTTACCTGCCGCACCAGCAGGGGCGCGGTAAAGATGTAGCCGTAAGAGGCGAGATACAGGCAGAAGAGAAAGCCGCCCAGCAGCCATACGCGCCGGTCCAGCAGGGTTCCACGCACGTCGGTAAAGC
>CAYQYM010000390.1:0-2634 GCA_964421715.1 uncultured Acidipila sp. | reverse complement strand
GTGCTGCCGCGCCCCGGCCCAGCACACGGCAGGCAGATAAGGACACCGCCTTTCCCTTCTCCGTAACCGTAGGCCGGGTCTACGACGGACCGCTCGACCTGCTGCTCGATCTCATCCGCAGGCAGGACATCGACATCTGGGACATTCCCATTGCCAGGATCACTGCGCAGTTCCTCGCTTATGTCGAAAACCTGAAGCAGACGGACGTGGATACGGCCGGTGAATTCATTTACACAGCATCGCTGCTCATCCACATCAAGAGTCGCATGCTGCTGCCGCGGGTCCCAGCAGAGAACAATGAGGCCGAGGTCGAGGATCCGCGGCGCGAACTTGTCGAGCGGCTGCTGGAACACGAGCGCTTCAAAAATGCCGCGCAGATGCTCGCGCAGAAGCAGTTAATTGAGGAGTCCACCTGGACCCGCCCTGCGCTGCGCGAATTTCAGCAGGCTACCGAGGGGGAACGCGAGATCGCCGCCGACACGCTCGACCTTGCGCGCGTCTTTCGCGAGATGCTGGAGCGGCTGCGCACCCGGCCCGTCCTTGACATGGAAGAGGATGCGGTGACCGTGGGCCAGATGATCGACTTTGTCCGTCGCCGCCTGCTCATGGAAGACAAACCGGTCTCCCTGCGGCGGCTGCTGGCTAACACCCGCTCGGAACGCGCTCTCATCGCTATGTTCCTCGCGCTGCTTGAGCTGGTGCGGCTCCAGGCGGTGTTGCTGCGCCAGGACGCCAACTTCCAGGACATCTTCATCAAGAAACAAGCCGGTTTTGAGCAGGTGATGAATGAAGGCATCCGCGACATGCGCGACGACTGGACCTGAGCCGGCATGCGCCTGCCGCGGCAGCGTCTCGCTGGCGAGCCCTGCGCACAGACGGAATGAATGTTTCCACAGGCGAGGATCCCATCCCTCGGAACGCCTCTCTTTTCGCCTGTCCTGCGTGGCTTTCGGTACTATCAACAGCAGTACCTTCCATGAGCCTGAAAGCGAAAATCGAAGCCGTTATCTATGCCGCCGAGGAGCCGGTGACCCTGGCGCAGCTGTCCGTCCTCTTCCAGGAAGAGGCGCTGGACCTTAGGCGTGCCCGCGCCGCGGAGCTTGCCGCTGCCGAAGCCTACATCCTGCAGGGCGAGGGCGCGCAGGCTGCGGAGCCGGCCTCAGGCACCGAACCTGACCGCGTTCCGCATGCAGCTCCAGTCTCCGACCCCGACCGCATCGACGACCCCGAGGCCGAGCAGAAGCGGCAGCAGCGCCTGCTCGACCGCGAGGCGCGTGAAGAGGTGCGCGGGCTCATCGAGGCGCTGATCGAGGAGTACGCCACCGGGGACCGCGGCATGGAGATCCGTGAGATTGCAGGCGGTTACCGGGTGGCCACCAAGCCTGAGTATCACGATGCGGTGCGGGGCTTTATCCGCAGCCTTAAGCCTCCCATGAAGCTCTCCCTGCAGGCACTTGAGACGCTCGCCGTGGTCGCCTACAAGCAGCCCATCACGGCCCCGGAGGTGAGCGAGATTCGCGGCGTTGATTCGGCCGGTGTACTGGGCAGCCTCATCAGCCGCAAGCTCATCACCACTGCTGGCCGCAAGCAGGTCATCGGGCGGCCCATTCTCTACAGGACCACCAAGGAATTCCTGCTGCGCTTCGGCCTCAGGGACATCAACGAACTGCCCTCGATGGAGGAGTTCGAGAAGATGGCGGGCGAGCTCGAGTCCGAGCCCCTGCCCTTCGAAGAAGGAAAACCCGCGCCAGATGCGGCCGAGGGCCTAATCGTAACAAGTAGTGTTACAGAATCGGGCGAAAATGCGCAAACTGTAACTCAAATTGATACAAATACGGAGATTCAAGACACAAAGGCTGTTACAAATAGCGCGGGACCGCGGGGTGAGAGGATTTCCGATTGAGCGAGGAGAGACTGCAGAAGGTTATTGCCGCTGCCGGAATTACCTCTCGCCGCAAGGCCGAGGAGTTGATCACCGAAGGCCGCGTGCAGGTGAACGGGCAGACCATCACGGAGCTCGGCGCGAAGGCTGACCCTGGCCGAGACCACATCCGCGTGGATGGAAAGCTGCTCAAGGGGCCTGAGCAGCACCGCTATTACATGCTGAACAAGCCGAAGGGCTACGTAACCACGGTGAGCGACCCTGAAGGCCGTCCCACGGTGATGGAGTTCTTTGCGCGCGAGCGGGCAAGGCTCTATCCAGTAGGCCGGCTCGACTACCTCAGCGAGGGGCTGCTACTGTTTACCAACGACGGCGAGCTCGCAAACCTGCTCACCCGCGCTGCCCTTGGCATCGACAAGACCTACTTGGTGAAGGTGAGCGGCCGGCCCACGGAGGTCGCCCTCGAGCAGCTCCGCTCCGGCATCATGATCGACCGTGGCCGCCGCGGCACCCGTGAGGGTCGCGTGATGACCTCACCCGCAAAGGTTCGGCAGATGCGCGCCGGAGAAAACCCCTGGTACGAACTCACGCTCATCGAGGGCCGCAACCGAGAAATCCGCAAGATGTTCGAAGAGATCGGCCACCACGTCGAGAAGATTCGCCGTGTAGGCTATGGCCTACTGGTGCTCGATGTGGAGCCGGGCGAGGTGCGCGAGCTTTTTGCCCGGGAGGAGGGGGATGACGGGTTTGCG
>CAYQYM010000389.1:0-2652 GCA_964421715.1 uncultured Acidipila sp. | reverse complement strand
GACCAGCGTCATCAGGTTCTGGCCGATGCTCACGTTCTGGCCCACCTCGACGCTCTTGGTGGTGACAATGCCGGAGACCGGGGCGACGATGCGCGTGTAGCTAAGGTTCAGCTTGGCCTGTTCCAGTGCCGCGCGGGCCTGCTCCACCTGCGCGGCGGCCTGATCGGCCTTGGCCTTTTGAATCGCCACCTGCCTGGGGCCGGTCTGCGCGTTGAGCAGGCTGGCCTTTGCCTGCGCCAGGCGGTCGCGTGAGATGCGCACGGCCGCCTGCGCCGCTGCCAGTTGCGCCCGGGCCTGGGCCAGCGCCGCCTTGTTGCCCGCCGCAGCAGCCATGGCCGCATCATACTGCTGCTTTGAGATGACATCGCGCTGCACCAGCGGAGTGTAGCGCTCAAGATCAAGCTGCGCCTTGGTGTTGTTCGCCTCGGCCTGCACCACCTGTGCCTGCGCTGCCTCGAGCTGGCGCTCGGACTGCGTAATCTGCGCCTGGGAACTCGAGACGTCTGCGCCAGCGGTCGAAAGCGTGGCCCCGGTGCTGACGTTTGTCACTGGGATCCCCGACCGGGCCGCCTCGTAGTTCGCTTCCGCGCTTTCAAGGTTTGCCTCGTCCTGCTGCAGCGCCGTCTGGTAGTCCTTCGGGTCCAGTTCGACGAGCACCGTGCCCGCCTCAACGTATTGGTTCTGGTCCACGTTCACCTTGAGCACGTGGCCGTTGATGCGGGCGCTCATCTGGATGAGATGGCCATTCACCTGCGCGTCGTCCGTGTCCTCGTAGTAGGTGGAGTGCCACCAGAAGAGCAGCGCGCCTACAACCAGGATGGCCACCACGCCGATGATGATGAAGCGGCGCCGCGACTTCTGACGCGGGTTCTCCGGACGCTCAGGCTCGGGCTGGTCGTTCGGCTTCCCGTCCTTCTTCTGGTCCTGCTGCTGGTCCTGCTTTTCGGCGTCTTGATCGGCCACCTTACTTCCCTCCCACGTATGCCTTGTAGTTCTTCTGCGCGACGCCGAGAGCGCGCGCGAGCGAAAGTTTTGCCAGGTTGTGCTGGTAGAGGCTGTTCACATATTGCTGGTCGGCCTGCGCCACCGTGGCCTGCGCCTGCGAGACGGCCAGGTTGTCTGAAACACCGGCGGCGTAGCGCTGCTGCGCCTCGCTCAAGGCTTCGCTGGCAAGCTGCACATTGCTGCGCGCTACCTGCACCTGCTTCTGCGCGGACTCGATATCGAGGATGCTGTCGCGCACATCAGCGCTGATCTGCCCGTGAATGTCGCTCAACAGCGCCCGCTTTTGCTCCAGCTGCGCCTGGGCCTGGTCGGCGTCCCCGCGAAACTTCCCCTCGTTCAGAATCGGAATGTTCAGTGTGCCGGTTGCATTGCCCGTGCCGTGGGAGTGCAGCACGTTCACGCCGATGTCTCCATAATCGCCGGCAAAGCTCAAGGTTGGGAACCGCTCCGCCACTGCTGCCTTGCGCGCCAGCTCTGCGCCCCTCACCTGCTCTTCCAGAGCTTTAAGGTCGCTGCGCGACTGCAGTGCCTCGTTGACAGCGTCGTCCGCGGCTACCTGGTCCAGTTCGGCATAAGGCGCCGGATCGGTAAGCTCAAACTGCTGCTCGAGGGGCAGCCCGATGGCGCGCGCGAGCGCCAGCTTATCTTTCTGAAAGGCGTTCTGCGCGGAGATGAGTGCCTGCTGCTGCGTCTGATAGTCCACGCGCGCCCGCAGCTCATCGAGCCGTGGCGCCACACCGGCCTGGTGGTTGGCAACTGCCTGGTCCAGCGACATCTTCGAGGTGTTCACCTGGGCCTGCGCGGTGTCAATGCGCGATTTGTCCGCAATCGCGGTGAGATAGGCATTGCCCACGCTCAGCACCACCATGTCGCGCGCGTCCTGCTCGGAGAGCTTTGCGCTCTGGAAATTGTGCTTGGAGGCAAGATAATTGCGGATGGACGCGACACTCAGGAGAGTCCAGTCAAGACTGGCCCTTAGGTCGGTATAGCCATAGGGTCCGATGATGGCCGGAAAGCCCGGGATGCGCAGGCCCTGCGCCTGCAGGTTCGTCTGCTGCACGGCCTCCCGGATGTCGCCGTTCACGGTGGGCAGCAGACTCTGCAGCTGCTCAAGCTGAGCGCCGTGCGCGCTGGTCACGGCGGTCCCGGTCAGGATGAGTCCAAGGTTGTGGCGCAGGCCACGTTCCATCGCATCCTGGAGCGAGAGCGGCAGCACTCCGGGCACAGGCTTGTCCGTCTGCACGCTGCCCTGATAGCTCGCGCCGGTGGCGGAAGACTCGCTCAACTGCAGCGGGCCGGGAATCGACAGGGAGCTGCCAACCCCGGCCGCAGCCAGCGGGCGGCCGGCCTGCGCGAGCGACGGTGTGACGGCGGCGGCGCATGCCATCGGCGCAATCATGCAAAGCCAGCGTCGGCCAGCTCTAACCACGGTTACCTCTTCAGGGAGATTTGGAAATCAGTATCTTACTGATGCTCCCGTTTTGGATGCCGGGAGAGCAGCAAAGTCTCAAAAAACCACAAGAGGCCGGTTCCAGAGAGCCTGAGGTTTGGGACTGGTAGGCTAGGCAGGATTTGAGGCATGCACCAGGGAGGTAGCCAGCGAGCAGAGTGCCTGACGGAATACATTTGCGACCATCTGGGGCGACC
>CAYQYM010000388.1:0-2657 GCA_964421715.1 uncultured Acidipila sp. | reverse complement strand
CAGAGGCGTTGCGCTCTGCCGCGAGTGAGCCAAGGAATTCCGCAGCAAGCTGCTTTGCGCTACGCATCGTCGGACTCCCGGGCAGCGCGCGCGACAGTGGCACGCGGATGATGCGCACGGTGGACGGCTTTCAGCCGCCCCAGAGCCACATGCGTGTAGACCTGCGTGGTAGCAATGTCGGCATGTCCGAGCAGTGTCTGGACGGTGCGCAGATCCGCACCGCGCTCCACCATGTGCGTGGCGCAGCTATGGCGCAGCGCGTGCGGACCGGCGCCGCTGGAGTGCTTTACGAGCTGCCACACCCACTGCCGCGTAAGCGGGCGGCCACGCCGCGAGAGGAATACGGCGGCCTCTGTGCGCGTGGCGGCCAGGCAGGGGCGGCCGCGGATGAGGTAGTCCTCGAGCGAAGCCAGGGCAGCGCGGCCAAGCGGCACGATGCGCTCCTTGTCACCCTTGCCGCGCACAAGAGCGTGGCCGGCTTCGAGCGAGAGATCGGCGACGCGCAGCGCCGTGAGCTCGGAGACGCGAAGGCCGCCGGCGTAGAGCAACTCAAGGATGGCGCGATCGCGCAGCGTGACCGCGTCCGCGCTGGGATGGGAGGCGAGCACTGACTGTCCATCGAGCACCGCGGTGATCTCACTTGCGGCGAGCGACTTCGGCAGCACCTTCCACGTGGACGGCGTGTCGATGTGCAGCCAGGGGTCATGCTCGATGCGCCTGTCAAGCAGCAGCCAGCGGTAGAAGCCGCGCATGCAGGAGAGCTTGCGTGCCGCCGAGCGCGACTCAACGCCGTGTGCGGCGAGATGCGCGAGAAAGCCGGAGGCGTTCTTCCGCTGCGCTTGCAGCACGCTGCTCCCGCTGCCCTCAAGATATTCGGCGAACTGCAGCAGGTCGCGCCGGTAAGCCTCGCAGGTGAGCGGGCGCAGACCCTTCTCGATTCGCAGGTACCCGATATACTCGTCGATAAGGGCGAGGTCGCTCATGCCTCTTTCTATTATGAGAGCCGCGCTGCGGCGGCAAGGGAGTGCCTGCGGCTGGAGAACCAAGTTGATCAGCCCTCTTTGCCGCCCGTGCCACCTGCTGGACGAACGACGGACGCACTGTGCAAAATCGTCGCGCATCATGGACAATGATGTTTGTTGAACGAAGAGAGCAAATCGATGGGTTCGGACGTGACATCGTTGCGGCGTTTGAATGCGGAAGACTTTAAGCGTGAAGTGCTGGCGGCCAACCCGGCCGTTGCGGTGTTTGACTGCGACGGAACACTGTGGAGCGGCGACGCGGGCTATGGCTTCATGGTCTGGTCCATCGAGGTAGGCATGGTCTCGCGCAATGCGAGCGACTGGATCGATTCACGCTACCGGCTCTACCGCGCGGGTGAAGTGTCAGAAGAGCAGATGTGCGGTGAGATGGTGCAGCTTTACGACGGGCTGCGGGAGGGTGAGCTGCGCAGGGCCGCGGCGGAGTACTTCCGCAGACATGTGGAAGCGAGCATCTTTCCGGAGATGCATGAACTCATCAAGCGGCTGCGCACACTAGGCACCGAGCTGTGGGCCGTAAGCTCGACCAACAACTGGGTGATCGAAGAGGGTGTGGAGCGGTTCGGCATTCCGCCCTCGCGCGTGCTTGCCGCTCGCGTTCGTGTTGAGGAGGCGCTCATCTCGAGTGCGCTGGTGGATGTGCCGACCGGCCAGGGCAAGGCAACCGCCCTGGTGCGGAACGGCGTGCCCCATCCGGATGTCGTCTTCGGCAACTCGATCCATGACGCTGCCATACTGCGCATGGCGAAGCACGCGTTTCCGGTGAATCCAACCGCGGCGCTGCTGGACCTTGCGGCGGAGCAGGACTGGCCGGTCTTTTACCCGGCTGCCGCGCTCAAAGACACGAAGAGCTAGGCGGCCAGGGCGGCGGATGCTTCTTTCGCTCACACTTGGCGCTGTTGCCGCGCTGGCGGACATCTTCGGCGGCCTGCTGCTGGTGCGGCGCCACTGGGAGAGTCGCTATCTACGGTACTTTGTCGCGCTGGGTGCCGGCTTTATGATTGCGACAACCCTGCTTGAGATGGTGCCGGAGAGCTTCCGCACGAACGCCCGCTGGACGCCGTTGCTGCTGCTGGCCGGCTACTGCTCTATTCACCTTCTCGAACACACCATCACGCCGCACTTCCACTTTGGCGAAGAGACGCACCACGACGAGTTCCTGCAAGCGCGACTGGGCTACTCCGTGCTGGCCGGGCTCGCCGTACATGCCGTTTTTGACGGTGTGGCCATTGCGTCTGGCTTTGCGCTTTCCTCCGTTCTGGGATGGCTTATCTTCCTGGCTGTCACGCTGCACAAGGTGCCGGAGGGCTTCACGGTCGCCTCGGTGATGCTGGCCTCGGGCCGCAGCCGGCGCACCGCATTTCTCTCGGCGGTGCTGCTGGCTTCCTCCACTCTGGCGGGCGTACTTGTCATCAACCTTGCGCCGGGGTGGGTGGGCGTGGGCCTGCCGCTCTCTGCCGGTGTAGCGCTTTATGTGGCAGCCACCGACCTCGTGCCCGAGGTGAACCGGGAACCTGGCATCAGGATGGCGCTGGTGTTCTTTGCTGGCGTTCTGCTGTTTGTCCTGCTGCGTCTGCTGCTGCGCGGCTGCGACAACACGCATTGCACCCTCCCGGC
>CAYQYM010000387.1:0-2658 GCA_964421715.1 uncultured Acidipila sp. | reverse complement strand
TTGAAGTTGTGCGCGTCGAAGTAGACGCGGTCGTGCTCGTCGTTCTCCAGCCGCAGAATCTTCGCTGCCACGTGCTCCAGCGCATGCAGCAACTCGCCGCCGCGTTCGGTCAGCATCGGCGCATCGGGTCCGGAGAAGTCGACCATCAGTGCCGCGCCTTCCGGGTCGCCCGCCGCTGCGTCCGCGCCGCGGATGCGATAGCGCAGGCGGAGCCCTCCGGTGCTGGTGAGTGTTTGAAGGAAACCCGCAATCTTCTCTGCTGCGCCCTGGAGGTCTTCGATCGGCATCGTCCTAAGTATCGCACCCGCCCCGTCCGGAGTGTACACCGGCCGGCTGCTCCCGCATTCCGCCCCGCTCCAGATACAATGTGGCCTGGACCAGAGATGCAAACCGGAAGAGAGTAGAAGCTTAGCAATGATCTTGCAGTCGACAGGTAACAAGGTGCTCGCCGCCGTTCTCTTTACCGCCGGTCTCCTTTTCTCCGCAGCCGGCACCGCACAGGCCCAGGTGGTCACACACACCACCCTCCGGGTCAGCCCGCGCGAAGACAATGCCTCTGGAACTTTCTCCGAAGCCTCTCCCGGAGCCGTGCTCACTGCGCACGTCAGTGACGTCGCCGGCACTCCCGCCACCGGGGTCGTCAGTTTCCTCAGCCAGGGCAAAGGCCTCGGTTCCGCCGTGCTCGACGAGCATGGCGACGCCACGCTCAGCCTTGACCCCACGAACCAGCTCAGGCAGGTCACCGCCGTGTATCAGGGCACTGGGCAAGACATAGACGGCTCCTCGGGCACGCGAGGCTTCGGTGCCTCCGCTTCGTCCCAGCTCACGCTGCCAGGCTCGTCTGCCACTGTGCCCGGTTTCCAGCTCGCGTCCACGCCGGCCACCAACACCGTCACCGCCGGCCAATACGGCACCTACGTCATCAGTGTCACGCCGCAGGGCGGCTTTGCTGAGGCCATCACCCTCTCCTGCTCCAACGTGCCCATCACGGTCACGTGCAAATTCACGCCTCCGATCATGACCGCGCTTCAAGGCAGCTACAACGCAGCCACGCTGCAGATTCAGACGCAGTCTCCCTCGGGCAGGTCCATCATCGGCCAGCTCCTGCCGGCCTCGGGTACTTCGCTGGCTCTGGCCATGCTGCTGCTACCCGGCGCTCTTCTTGTGGCCGGAAGGCGGCGCCGCGGCACTCAAATGGCCGCATCACGCATCCTCTGCTTGTTCGTGTGCCTGGTCGCGATTGCCGGAATCGGCGGCTGCAACGAGCGCTATAGCTATAAACGCCATCCCCCGGCCGGCAACCCGGGCACCACTCCCGGCACCTACACCATTACTCTCAACGGCTACGGCAACAGCGGTACCAGCGTAACCTCGCAGAGCATTCCGCTTACGCTGACTGTCAAGTAGAAAAAAGTACGGTTGCTGTTACAAATGGGATGAGCCTCTCTTTTCGCGAAGACGCGCCATCTGCGCCGCGCCAATGCACCGCCCTTGCCCGCATAGTAGCTCTGCAGTGTAAAGAAGGCTTTCTTCTTCTGCCCCTGGTCTGAGATCAGGCCCTTGCGGTTGAATCCGTTCTGTATGCCCGGCAGCAGCCGCACCTTCAGGTCCCGGCACCTTAAGCGTGGGCGACTTCGCAAAGTCATACTTCTGCAGCCGGCCTCCCGGCTAAGGCTGCGGGTCGCGCGCATAGCCGCTTGCATGCGCCCGCCCGAGGTAATCCGTCGCCCCGCTGCGATACGGGTCCACAATGTAGTGCCACTCCCCGTTCAAGCTCGTCGCAGCGCGATGATCCACATCGACCAGCGCGGTCGTCGATTGTGCGTGAAGGGAAGTAATGGCCAGGCTAAGCAGGAAAGGGGTCAGACCTGTGCGGCGCATGGCGACCATGCTAAACGTTCTCGCCGCGATGTTGCCCAGCCCCGAGGGAACGCAGCCGGGATGAGCGTCGGGGGCAGCTCTGGCCGCCCCCGGATGTTCCTCCTCGAGACTCCTTCGTGATGGCTCAGTGGAACATGCTGAGTCCGAAGAAGACTACGCCGCAGGTCAGAAGTGCGGCGTAGCAGCTTACGTTAAGGCCGGCGAGAAGCTCTTTGACGGCTTCCGCCGGGAGCGACTCCGTGTCGAGCATGTCGTGGATGCGGACACGCTGTCTCGCCACTCGCCACCAGACCGCAAAGCAGGCGGCTACCAGGGTGGCTTGTAACACAAGCACCATAGGAGCCTGGCTATGCCGGACAGCACCCTTGCCGAGTTCTGCAAGGGTGAACACGGCAAACATCGTCAGAGCCCAAAAGCGGTGCTTTGATTTGTTCTCTTCAAGTATGGAAACAGATCGAAATGCAGCCGTAAGGGTACTCATGTGTCCTCCTCCTGTTAACAGCAAATCATATAAAGTGCTGCAGTCGGATCCTGGGTAGGCTTCATGGAGAGCAGCTTAAGTTCTACTGCCTTGAGTACGGGTCTAAGTCCCGACGAATGCACAACGCGTCGCACTTTCTCCGCAGCAATACCCGAAACCTTCATTC
Organism: uncultured Acidipila sp.; assembly: GCA_964421715.1. Lineage (GTDB taxonomy): Bacteria > Acidobacteriota > Terriglobia > Terriglobales > Acidobacteriaceae > CAYQYM01. The sequence continues at coordinate 130 of CAYQYM010000387.1, read as the reverse complement.
GCTGCTCTACGGAGTCGCTGTCCACGGCTACTCCTTCCTTGCCGAGAAGCGCGGTGAGCTTTGCCGATGAAGCTGAATCGAGAGATGTTGGTAAAGTCGCAGTGTCTGACTGCATCTTAGCGTCATCTGC
>CAYQYM010000386.1:0-2662 GCA_964421715.1 uncultured Acidipila sp. | reverse complement strand
AGCTCAATTCGCGCATGAAGACATTGTCACTCATACCAATGCGCTGGCAGCTTGCCAGGCCCTCCGCTTCGGGCGATTGGCGCGCCAGCGACGTCGGAGCGTGAGCGCAGAGCCTTGACGGGCGATGGAGCGGAGGGTACTTCCACCCAGCGACGAAAGACCTGTCGCCAGCACTCCGCTACGCCCGCCATAGATGCCCTTACATTTTCAACACGTTCCCACGCAGCAACCGCCGCGTTTACGCCAATCGCACCGATTCTGGCGATCGAAACTGCAGGGCGCCGACTACTTCGACCCCAGGAACTGCTTATCAAGCCCAGGCCTTGTCTGGACAGCGTTCGCAGGAACGGCACTAAAGCCGATTACGGGCGATCCGGCGCACCAATTCAGTGGTCACGCCGTAGACGACGTGCGTCGTCCACTCGCTTACCCGCTCCTGGATGGACTGCTGTGGCCTGGGGGCGTCCAAGCCCATCCTGGGCAGCAGATTCTCGTGTGTCATCCGTTTCACGGCCAGGCCAAAGGCCGCCCCACCCCAGGAACCTGCGGCGGGCTCAAACTCCACAGCCGAGCCATAGGCAGCCCCGATGAGGCCGCCAAAGAGCCAGTGTATGCCCTGCTCCGCAGCGGTGCGCCCTGCGGCTGAGAGCGGATGCCCCGTGGCCTTTTCCGCCAGCACGACAGGGGGCGAGGTCTGATTGTCGAGCCGGGGCGGAAAAACTCTTTCCGCCAGCGCCTTCGCGCCAGACCCGGCGATGCCCCCGATGAATCCGGCCAGCGCGCCCTTCATCATCGACCGGTCCTTCGCGTCCGTCTCTGCGGTTCGTGAGCTCATGGTGTCTTGAGATGCCGCGCTAACGCGATGGGCCTGAGTAAGGCCTGGAGGGAGCCGTTGTCTGGATGGAGGTGTTTCCGGAGGAGTAAAAAAGATATCCCCCGAGCAGAATAGCGAATACCAGAAGAAGAAACGGCAGGATCAGCCTTTTGCAGGCCTTTGCCGTGGTGATGCCCCGGGATGCAACGTTCATGACTAGCCTCTGTGTGCCCTAACAGTGACGCGCGCGGAGAGCAGCGGGTTTCCAGCAGGGATTGAGATTCATTAAAAGCCGGCAGAGATCAGCGTTTCGAGCGTCAGCTCCCACCGGGGTGCACGCTCCGCGCGGGCAAACTTAAGCAGCACATCTGCCTCTAGGTTCACCGGGGCTCCGGGCCGCAGCGTGTGCAGGTTGGTGTGGGTGTAGGTATGCGGGATGATGGCGACGCCCAGCGTCTTCCCATCCCACCGCGCTATGGTGAGGCTAATGCCCTCGATGGCGATGGACCCCTTCTCCACCATGAAGCGGTGCAAAGGCTCGGGCACGCGAATGCGCAAACACCAGTCCGCGCTGCCGGCGGCGGCCGGTGCAAGTGACAGCAGCTCGCCGGTGCCGTCCACATGGCCCTGCACTATGTGGCCGCCGAGCGGCGTGCCTGCAGGCGTGGGCAGCTCGAGGTTCACCACCGTGCCTACCGCCAGCCGCGACAGCGAGGTGCGAGCGAGCGTCTCTGCCGCCAGGTCGGCGGAAAACTCCGGCGGGTCAGCGGTGATGTCGAGGGCCGTAAGGCACACGCCGCTTACGGCGATGCTGTCTCCTGTATGCAGTCTCCCGGCCAGCCCGGGAGCGCTTACGCGGAGACGCATGCTCCCTGTGCTGTCTGCCGCAAGGCTGAGCACCTGACCCGTGGCCTGAATCAGCCCTGTAAACATAGCTTCTCCGTTCCCGTCCGTGCCGCCCCTTGCGTCAGTCGGGCTCCTGCACAGTGACGCGCGGGACGGACTGCGCATCCGGTTCAGTTATGCGCGCATCCAGCAAAGCCCGCACCTGGTTCATCGTCAGTTCCCGTGATACCGGCTGAAATCCCGACCGCTCCTCATGCTCGTCCTTGCTGACCGTCTTGAAGAGGATAACGCGGCCCTGGACGCGAACGTCGACGAGGTCGGTCTTCCAGTGCGTCGGGCTCACCTGCTCCCGCCGGATCTCGAAGGCTCCGCCCTTCTCAATGTGGCCCAGCAGGCCATAGCCAAACTCTACCCGCTCAATGAGAACGCCATGCAGGTCCACCAGGCGCTTCAGGCGCGTATTCACTACCAGCGTACCTGCCATGCTGTGGTAGAGCCGGGACTCGTAAGTAGGAGGATTGAAGGCAGGGTCAGGCCGAAAGCGAACTGTCGCCATGTTGCCGGCTGGCTGCCCCTCGTAGTCGAAAAGAAACGCCTGGGGCATAAGCTTCATAAGCCGCTGCAGCCGCCGCTCATCGGCCTGATGCTGCTCAAGGTTGTGCTGCAGCTCGGACTGGCTGCCAAAGAGCAGCTTGAGCCGCGCGTTCTCCTCCTCCAGGGCCTTGCCGGTCAGCGGCTGGCCGTTCTTCGCGAGCACGCGATGGATGGGGCCGAACTTTGTCTCTACCTGCCACTCGCTGAAGCTGTCCCCGCCGGTGCGGCGAAGGATGTGGTACTGCCAGAAGCTATCTCGCTCCCGATCCTGCAGCTCGTTGTAGACCATGTCCCTGATGAATGCCTGGGGCGGCTGCAGGGGAGCTTGCTGCGCAGCCAGCCCTGCCGTGTAAACGAGGGCGGTTGCCGTAAGCAGAACTCTTCGAACAGCATAACGTGGCCGTAGTG
>CAYQYM010000385.1:0-2663 GCA_964421715.1 uncultured Acidipila sp. | reverse complement strand
GCCTCGTATACCGCATCAGCCCGGAGGGCAAAGGTTTTGTGCTCTACAACGCACCTCGGCGCGAGATAACCGCCCTGGCGCTCGGCCCGGATGGCACCATCTACGCGTCGGCCGTCGGCGAAAAGGGCCACAGCAGCCTGCCGCCGCTTCCGGTGCAGGGCACGCCGAACGTCACCGCAACGATCACCATCGTGCAGCCGGGCTCGGTGCAGGCGTTCAACGGGAACACCGTCATTCCTGATGGCAGCGAGGTCTACGAACTCCCCGCCGAGGGAGCGCCCCGGCGATTATGGTCCGGGCGCGATGACATTGTCTATGCCCTGCATTGGACGCCTGGCGGACTGCTGGCGGCGACCGGCAATCGGGGCCGAATCTACCAGATCCGGGAAGATGGCACCTACGCCGACGTGGCACACCTGGAGGCCGGCCAGGCTGCGGCCATCGCTCCCGGGCCGGGAGGCCTTTACGTAGCCACCAGCAACACGGGCCGGCTGTATACGTTGAGCAGCAAGCCTGCCGTGTCCGGAACTTACACCAGCCGGGTCTACGATGCCGGAGCCGTCTCCCAGTGGGGACAGGCTGAGACCGAGCCGGCCAACAGCGGCGAGCTTTATGTGCGCGTGGGGAATGTGGACAACCCGGCACGGGGCTGGAGCGACTGGAAGCAGGTGAAGCCAGGCGCAGGCGTGCTCGGGCTGGAGCCGGCGCGGTTTATCCAGTGGAAAGCCGTGCTCAACACGGGCAGCCGCCTGACGTCGGTCGGGATCAACTACCTGCCCGTGAACTCCGCGCCCGTGGTGGATGAGGTGATGGTCGCCAGCGGTGCCAGGGTAAACCCGGCAGCAGCGGTGCCGCCTCCGTCAGCGGCGAACCTGGTGCTGAACTTCCCTTCCGCGCAGAGCAACGCGATCAATTTCGTCCCGGACGCCAACCATGAGCCGTTGCAGGCAGTACGCGACCGGAGCTCGATCACGGTGCGCTGGGCGGCGCACGACGACAACGGCGACGAACTAAGCTTCTCGGTCTACTACCGCGGCGAGGATGAGGCGAACTGGCAGCTTTTGAAAGACAGGCTGAACGAGCGCTGGTATAGCTTCGACGCCGCACTGCTGCCGGACGGCCCGTACCGCATCCGCGTGGTGGCCAGCGACGCGCCCTCGCACAATCCGGGCGAGGCGCTTACCGGGGCGCGCGTAAGCGACCGCTTCGTAGTGGATACGGCGCCGCCGGTGGTTACTATGCTGACGACGCAAAAGACCGCGGGCGGCCTGCACATCGTCTTTTCGGCTGCGGACAGCGCGTCGCCCATCGCACATGCGGAATACTCGGTCGATGCCGGTCCGTGGCAGTACATTGAGCCGGTGGGCAGGCTCTCAGACGCGCGCAGCGAGCATTACGACTTCACCGCGGATCTCACGCGGGCGGCCTTGCTGGCCGCCGATGGCAACGACAATCCGCTGCCGCCGGCAAACCCGTCGGAGCATGTCGTCGCCGTGCGCATCTACGACCGCTTTGAAAACGTGGGGACCGGCAAGGCGGTAGCCCGTTGATGGAGCGCTCAGCACGTGCGCTTTGAGCTCTTCGTTGCTGCGCGCTACCTGCGGTCGCGCAGGCGCCAGGCCATCATCGGCGTGGTCACGGCCATCTCGGTCACAGGCGTGGCAGTCGGCGTGGCCTCGCTCGTCGTGGCGCTGGCCATCACGAACGGCATGCGGCGTGACCTGCAGCAGAGGCTGCTCAGCTCGACGGCTCATGTCCAGCTTATGCGGGTGCAGAGTGACGGCATCCGCAACTGGCGCGCGCTCACGCAGCGGCTGCGGTCGCTGCCGCATATAACAGCGGTGGCTCCGGGCCTCTTTGATCCGGTGCTGCTCTCGCGCGGGGCGCGCTCCGGCGGAGCGCTGCTCAAGGGCATTCTGCCAGACGAGGAGAGGACGGTCAGCGATCTGCTGAACAACCTCAGGGCGGGCAGCGCGGAGCCGCTTGCCGGGCCGGGAGAGATGGCGATGCCACCCATCGTGATTGGCTCAGACCTGGCGGATACGCTTGATGCCGCGGTCGGCAGCTCCGTGATGGCGATCAGCCCGCAGGGCGAGCTCACCCCTTACGGCCTGCTGCCGCGCTACCAGCGCTTTCAGGTTGCGGGCATCTTCCACTCCGGCTTTTATCAGTACGACTCCGGATTCGGCTTCGTGCGGCTGGCCGATGCGCAGAAGCTGTTCGGCGAGCCCGACCTGATCTCCGTCCTCTCTTTCAAAGTAGACGACCTCTACCATGCAGACCGCATCGGAAGAGAGATTGAATTGGCAGCCGGACCGGGTTTTCAGACGACGAACTGGATGGAGCAGAACCGGGAGCTCTTTCGTGCGCTCAAGCTGGAGCAGGTGGTGACATTCATTGTCATCGGCCTTATCGTCTGCGTGGCGGCGCTCAACATATTGATTGCGCTCACGATGGTGATTATGGAGAAGACCAAGGACATTGCCGTGATGCAGTCGTTCGGCGTGCGTCCCGGCCAGATACGGCGTATTTTTTTGCTGCAGGGGCTGCTGATAAGCCTGCTGGGCACGGCCGCGGGCCTGGTGCTCGGCTATGCGCTGGCCTGGGCCGGAGGACACTATCGCTTCATTCACCTCTCGGCGGATGTCTACTCGATCGATTAC
>CAYQYM010000384.1:0-2667 GCA_964421715.1 uncultured Acidipila sp. | reverse complement strand
CTCATGCGGCGCCGCGGGCTCCTCCGCCCATTCGGTGGACCCGATCAGCCCTTCTTCTTCCGCATCCCACCTTGCGAAGTCGACGCGCCGCTTCGGCCTCCATCCGCTCTTCAGCAGTTCACCTATGCCGTGCACCGCCTCAAGCATCGCCACCGTGCCGCTGTTCGGGTCCACCGCACCGTAGACCCATGCATCGCGATGATTGCCTGCTACCACCCACTCATCGGGAAACTCAGTTCCGGGAATGGCGCCGATCACGTCCCAGATCGTGCGCTGCGCGTAGTCCATCTTGAGCAGCAGGTGCACCTTCACGCCCGTGCCTCCCACGTGATAGTTGAAAGGAAGCGCACCCTGCCATTCACGCGGCGCGCTCGGTCCACCCATCGCCTCGAGAATAGCAGCGGCATCGTGGTAGCTGAGCGGAGTGGAGGGAATGCGCGGCAGGCTGTCCACCTTTGCCGGATCCAGCCGTTTGGATGCCGGCAGATCGGGTGTAGACGCGATGCCGGGCGTGGTTGCATCGCCTGGATACTTGAACATGTACTGCACGGAGCCGCGCTGCACGCCGGTGTCGGGCCGGTAGGGGCCCTTCGGATATTTGTCGCCGCGATAGTAGCCGTCGTCAGCCGGATCAGAGTAGATGATGACACCCGCAGCCCCGCGCTCCTGAGCAACGTAAACCTTCACGCCGCGGAAGTTGCCGCCGTAACGCACCAGCACAATCCTGCCTTTCACGTCGACATGCATCGCGGCCAGCCGGTCGAAGTCCGCCGGTGAACCGTAGTTTGCATACACGGCCTCGGCCGTCACCTCGCCAGACGGGGAAGAGCCGTTGAAGGCGGTCAGCACCCGCGGATCGTTCTGGTACGGGTCGGCTTCGACGTGCTCGCGTGTCGGGCCGGCCATTAGCTGCCTGCCGTTGTCGTCGGTCGCTGTAACGGATACCTGCCTCGGCAGGTTCAGCCATGCGGTGTAGGGCACGATGCTCGTCTCGAGGCCCGCTGCCTTGAACTTGCCGGCCACGTAAACGGCAGTCTGGTAGTCCTCTCTCGATGCAGCCACGTGCGGCGCCGACGTTAACGTCTTCAGCGCTTCGCCGGCCAGCTTCGCATCCGGTACTGCGAGAAACTGCTGATCGATCTTCTGCTGGGCAGCGAAGTCGCGGAAGCCCAGCACATGTTCCGGCGCGGCTAAGTTCTGCGCAAGCGCAAGCGCTGTTGTGAGTGCAAAGCAGGAGAGCAGAAGCGGGCGATAGGCCAAGAAGATTCCTCCCATAAGTAGCGGCTGGCTGTGCTTTTTTCGCAAGGCAAACAGCTTACACTAGCTGCAGAGCAGCCCTCTTCTGGAGTTGGACCCGTGCCTGACATAACCGCGCCGGTGGCACCCGACGCGACGGAACCCTCGCGCGCATGGCCGAAGATTGCCCGCGCGCTGCGGCATCCGAACTTTCGTCTGTTCTGGGGCGGCACACTGCTCTCAAACATCGGCACTTGGATGCAGAACATTGCGCAGGGCTGGCTGGTGCTGCAGCTCACAAACTCTTCCTTCTGGCTCGGGCTGGTCGGCTTTTCGGCGTCGATCCCGTTTCTGCTGTTCACGCTCTTTGGCGGCGTGATCGCAGACCGCGTTAACAAGCGTTACCTGCTCATCAGCACGCAGGCGGCGCAGATGGTCTTCGCCTTCGCTATGGCAGCGCTCGCTTACATGAAGGTGATCACCATCACGCAGGTGGCTGTGCTGTCTTTTCTGAACGGCATCGCGCTCTCGCTGAACGCGCCGGCCTACCAGGCGCTGGTGCCGCAGCTCGTGCCCTGGGAGGACCTGCCGAACGCCATTGCTCTGAACTCCGCGCAGTTCAACATGTCGCGGGTGCTGGGGCCCACGCTGGGCGGCTACGCCATGGCGTGGGTAGGTGTTGCGGGCAACTTCCTGATGAACGGCTTCAGCTTCCTCGCGGTGCTCTTTGCGCTCTTCCGCATAAAGTATCCGCATGAGCGGCGCACCACGGAGGCGAGCCTTTGGCGCAGCCTGAGAGAGGGGCTCGCCTACACGCGGGCGAATCCGCAGATGGCTGCCGTGGTTTCGCTGGTGATGAGTGCCAGCCTGCTGCTGTTGCCATTCCTCACCTTCGTGCCGTGGTTTGCCAAAAATGTGCTCAACACGGGGGAGCGCGGGCTGGGCCTGCTGATGGCCAGCTCCGGCGTGGGTGCCTTTCTCGCCGCTGGAGTCATTGCGCAGCTAGGCACGATCCGCTATCGCGGCCGCGTGATCGTCGCCTCGGGGCTGTTTGTCATGATGGCGGTCGTCGTCTTCTGCTACTCGCGCAGCTTTCTGCTCTCGTGCGCGATGGCCTTTTGCGAGGGCTTCGGCATGATTATCAGCGCCTCCACCGTCAACGTCACGATGCAGCAGCTCTCAAGCGACGCCATGCGCGGACGCGTGATGAGCATCTATGCCGCAAGCTTCCTGGGCCTGCCCCCGGTGGGCTGCCTTATCGCGGGTGAACTCTCGCGTCACATGCCTACACCGCACGCGCTTGCAGGCATGACCGGCCTGGCCACCCTAAGTTACGTAGCCTTCTACTTTCGATCCCGCCCGCTTCGGGAGCTCGATTAGACCTGTCCCTTACGCGGCTACGGGCTGGCCGCAGTGCGAGCAGCGCCGGGC
>CAYQYM010000383.1:0-2676 GCA_964421715.1 uncultured Acidipila sp. | reverse complement strand
GACCTGCCCATCGCGGTCGGCTTCGGCGTCTCAACCGCGGAGCACGTGGCGGCCTTGGCCGGCTTTGCCGACGCGGCAGTGATCGGCAGCGCCGTGGTGTCGCTGATCGAGCGTTCGACGCGCGAAGAGGCGCCCAGCTCCATCGCGCGATTTATCCAGGGTCTGCGCCAACCGCTGGCGCTGGCCCGGTAATTCCGCTCTCCCTCCTCCGGCTTCGCTCTCTCTTCAACCAAAAGGGGAACCCATGGATATTGCACAGTGGCGCACCAGGATCGATGAACTGGACCGCCGGATCGTGGCACTGCTCTGCGAACGCGCGTTGGCGGCGCAGGCCATCGGCAGGTTGAAGCGTGAGACGTCGATGCCCGTCTATGAGCCGGCCCGGGAGAAGGTGATCCTGGAGAATGTGCGGGGCGCGAATGTGGGCCCTCTGCCGGATATCGAGCTCGTCCACGTCTACGAACGCATTATCGACGTGATGCGCGCGCTGCAGCGCGAGGAGCTCGCCTCACAAAAGCAGCAGGCACCCGCGGCAGACCGCGAGACAGGAAACGAACGATGATCGTCGCAATGCTGGAACACGCGACCGAGGAGCAGATTCAGGGCGTTCTGGAGCGCATGGTCGACGTAGGATTCAACGTACACCGGACGACGGGAACGCAGCAGACAATCCTGGCCGGGGTGGGCACGCCGGGCGCGTTCGACCACAAGGACTTCGAGCTGCTGAGCGGTGTGGCGCACGTACACCGCATCTCCTCCCCGTACAAGCTGGCGGGCAGGGGCTTCCGTCCGGAGGGCACGGTGGTGACCTTCTCGAATGGCGTGCGGGTGGGCGGAGAAGAGGTCGTGGTAATGGCCGGGCCGTGCTCGGTGGAGAGCCGGGAGCAGATCTTCCTGTCCGGCGCGCAGGTAAAGGCAGCCGGGGCGCACTTTCTCCGCGGCGGCGCGTTCAAACCGCGGAGCTCGCCTTACTCGTTCCAGGGCATGGGGCTTGAGGGACTGAAGCTGCTGCGAGAGGTAGGCGACGCGACTGGCCTGCTGATTATCAGCGAGGTGATGGAGATCTCGCAGATCGAGCTAATGCTGCCCTATGTTGATTGCCTACAGGTGGGCGCGCGCAACATGCAAAACTTTAACCTGCTGCGCGAGCTGGGACAGGCGCGCAAGCCGGTGCTGCTGAAGCGCGGCATCGCGGCGACCATCGAGGAGTTGCTGCTCTCCGCCGAGTACATTCTCTCGGGCGGCAACTATGACCTGATGCTCTGCGAGCGCGGCATTCGCACCTTCGAGACGTACACGCGGAACACGATGGACATCTCGGCGATCCCGGTGATTCACAAGCTCTCGCACCTGCCCATTCTGGGGGACCCTTCGCATGGCACGGGGCGGCGGGACAAGGTGCCGCCGATGGCGCGGGCGACAGTGGCGGCGGGCGGAGACGGCCTGCTGCTTGAGGTGCATCCCAACCCGGACAAGGCGATGTCGGATGGGGCGCAGTCACTCTTCCCCGAGCAGTTCGAGGAACTGATGCAGTCGCTGCGGGTAATTGCCCCCGCGGTGGGCCGGAAGCTCAGCTAGGATGGCGATCGGGCGCATCGCCATCCTGGGCACCGGGCTGATAGGAGCCTCGGTGGGCCTGGCGCTGCGCTCGCAGGGCTTTCGTGGTGAGATCGTGGGCTGGGACAAGTCCGCTTCTGAGCTTGGGCAGGCGCTGGACCGGGGGGCGGTGACTGTGGCCTCCGACGATCCTTTTCAGGCGGCGCGGGCAGCAGACGTGACGGTGCTGGCGGGACCGGTGCTGACCATACTGGACTGGCTGACGCAGCTTGCGCCGGGGCTGACCGACAACCAGCTTGTGACAGACGTGGGCAGCGTAAAGCAGGCGCTCTGCGAGCGGGCGCGCGGGCTTTATAACGGCCCGGGGCTGCCCGGATTCTTGCCTGGGCACCCGATGGCGGGCAAAGAGGTGAGCGGCGCGGCGAACGCGGACGGCGGCCTGTTTGCGGGCGCGGTGTGGCTCTTTACCGAGTGCGGGGCGATGGCGGCGGGCGCGCGTGCGCTGGCGGCCGAGTGGCGCGGGTGGACGGCGCAGTTTGGCTGCCGCCTGCTGGACATGGACGCTGCGCGGCATGACGATCTGTGCGCATGGGTGAGCCACCTGCCGCAGTTTGTGTCCACGGCGCTGGCGGCGCTGCTCGAGGAGCTCTTCGCGGGCGATGCGGAGCTGCGCGCGGTTGGCGGGCGGGCGCTCGGGGAGATGACCCGGCTGGGCGCAAGTCCGTTCAGCATGTGGCGGGACATTGCGCACACGAATGAGCCGGCGATTGCGCGCGCGCTGCTGGCCCTGGAGCAGCGGCTGGTACACGTGCGCGAGAATCTGCGGACGCCGGAGCTGCGCGAGGAGTTTGCGCGGGCGAACCGATTCCGGCTTGCGCGGACAAAGCCGAGTCTCCTGTGATTCGTAATTTGATGTCTTGAAAATACCACCTCATGCGACCTCCTATATACCAGTTGAAACTACGGCGAAGTCGTGTTTAACGCCTCCGGGTAGTTCAATCACAGAAGCGGAGATCGACCAACGTGACTGACCTCACACCTCACACCTAACACCTAACACCTAAGGAGCCTCTGAAGAACTCTCCGATCCACAGCCTGAGCGGGTAGGTTTGTAATTGG
>CAYQYM010000382.1:0-2683 GCA_964421715.1 uncultured Acidipila sp. | reverse complement strand
TTGGCTTGGGGCCTTGTGTTTGTGTACCTGCCCACGGCCTCCTCTGCCTTGCACGCTCGGCTCTGGCTCTGCCGGGTCTCTCCCAAATGGCCCGTGCGCAGCAGGAGGTCTCTCCCGCCGTGCAGCAGCTTTATGCCGAGGCGAAGGCGGCGCAGGCTTCAGGAGACACGCAGACGGCGATTGCCAAATATCGCGCGATGATTCGGCAGGCGCCCCGCCTCGCCCCGGCTTATAACAACCTGGGCATGCTCTACTTCAACTCGCATGACTACGAGCGCGCGATTGAGGCGCTGAGTGAAGGCGTGCGCATCCAACCGAAGATGGCTTCCGCGCAGGCCATGCTGGGCGAAAGCTACTTCAGCCAGGGAGAGGACGCCAAGGCCATTGGCCCGCTCGAGGCAGCGCTGCGCCTGAACCCTGAAGACGACCTTGCGCGGATGACGCTGGGACGTGCGCAGATGAGCAGTGGCCGCTACGCGGATGCCGCCGCTACGCTGCGCATGATAACGACGCGCGATCCGAAGAATCAGGACGCGTGGTATCTGCTGGGCAGGAGCTATCTGCAGCTCTCACGCGATGCACTGGAGCAGGTGACGCGCGTCGCGCCGGAGTCTGCGCTGGCGCACATCATGACCGGCGAGTTCGACGAGTCCATGCAGAACATGGATGGAGCCGTGGTCGAGTATAAGCGCGCCGTGGACCAGGAGCCACAGCGTGGCGATGCGCACGGCCACCTTGCCAACGCGTACTGGATGATGGGCAAGTGGGAATCCGCCGAGCAGGAGTTTCAGCGCCAGCTTGAGCTGGACCCGGGCAACTGTACGGCACAGTGGAAGCTGGCGAACGCGATGCTCCAGAACAGCCAGCCGTACACTGACGCGCTGCCGCTGCTGGACCGCGCAGTGGAGCACTGTCCGGACCTGATGCAGGCCCACGTGGATCGCGCACGCGCACTGCTCAAGGCCGGGCGGACGGCGGATGCGCAAAAGGACCTCGAGGTCGCGCTCAAGGCCGAGCCGGATGAGCCGTCGATTCACTTTTTGCTGGCGCAGGTCTACCGTATGCAGGGCAACACGGAGGCCGCAAAGAAGGAACTCGAAATCTACGGAAGGCTGCAACGTGAGGCGAGCGCAGCCGTCGCCGCGCGCGCGGCCGAGGCGCTCAAGCTGAAGCAGAATGCACAATGATGCTGAGGCGAAGTTTTGTGACTTGTGTCCTGCTGCTTGCCGGCAGCCCGCTGCTCCAAGCGCAGATGGGCGCGAGCACCGGCGCCGCAGTCAATCCTGAATACGACGCGCAGGGAAGACCGATTACCGCCGGCGGCTTTGTTGTGAGCGGGCGGCCCGTCTTTCGTGACATCACACCGCAGGCCGGCCTGGCGGGGTGGCGTCACTATGACGGCGCCGGGGACGGTGCAGGAAAGGTGCAGTACATCGTGGAGTCGCTGGGCAGCGGGGTTGCGCTGCTCGACTACGACCGCGATGGTTGGCTCGACATCTATCTCGTGAGTGCGCAGACCTACGACGGCAGGGGCAGGTCCGCGCTGTTCCATAACAATCACGATGGCACGTTTACAGACGTGGCCCCAAAGGCCGGGGTGACGAACGACCGCTGGGGCGTAGGCGCGGTGGCGGCAGACTATGACAATGACGGCTGGCCGGACATCTTCGTGAGTAACTACGGCAAGAGCCGCCTATACCACAACAATCGCGACGGTACGTTCACCGACGTGGCCGCAGCGGCAGGCGTGCAACTGGATGGCTTTTACACCGGCGCAACCTTTGGCGACTACGACAGCGATGGCAGCCTGGATCTCTTCGTGCCAGGCTATGTGCAGTACGACATCCATCACCCGCCCGCGCCGGGATCAAAGCAGGTGGTTTCTAACACCTGCACATTCCGCCAGGTCGAGGTCTTCTGCGGGCCGCGCGGCCTTGCCGGTGAGCACGATCACCTCTTTCACCAGGATGCCGATGGCACCTTTACCGATGTAAGTGTCAAGGCCGGGGTCAACGATCGCAACGGCTACTACGGCCTGGTCTCACTCTTTATTGACCTGGATGGAGACGGCCTGCCGGAGCTGCTGGTCGGTAACGATTCCACGCCGAACTACCTCTATCGCAACAAGGGAGACGGCACATTTGAAGATGCGAGCTACGAGTCGGGCTTTGCGGTGAACGGCGAGGGCCGGGAGGTCGCGGCCATGGGTCTGGCTGCGGGCGACTACCGCAACGAAGGCCGCCTGAGCCTGTTGGTGACCGACTTCTCTGACGATTACAAGCTGCTGCTGCACAACGATGGCGCGCTTTCGTTTACGGACGTCAGTTATGACGACGGGATAGCCAGGAGCACGCTGCCGTTTCTGGGCTGGGGCGTTGGCTTTCTCGATTATGACAACGACGGCTTCCTCGATGTGCTCATGGCAAACGGGCATGTCTATCCGCAGGCAGACCAGCAGCACTGGGGTACCAGCTTCCGGCAGCGTCCGCTGCTGTTTCGCAACGATGCAGGCAAGGGGTTTCGACACGTGGCGCCGGTTGAGGGAAGTGGGCTGGCGGTGGTAATCGCGGGTCGCGGTGCCGCCTTTGGCGATCTGTTCAACGACGGCAGGATCGACGCCGTTATTAACAGCTTGAACCAGCCACCCACCCTGCTCAGGAACGTAAGCGAAGATCACCACCAC
>CAYQYM010000381.1:0-2692 GCA_964421715.1 uncultured Acidipila sp. | reverse complement strand
GGCTTATGGAGTTATGTCAAAGCGGTCCTTGATCTCCCACGACGGCTTGTCGGCCGCCGGATCGGCCACCCGGTGCATGGCACAGTGCAGTATCTTTCCGTCCCAGGCAAAGGTCACGTAGTGATAGTTAGGAAAGGCTGGGTCAAGGTAGAGATCGGGCGCTTTGCGATGGACAGGATGTGGCTTTGCGCCGCCGCCGCCGGCCACCAGGTAGGTGACGCCGTTCTGCTCAAAGCGCTCGTAGTTGTGAATGTGTCCTGCGATGACGATGTACTTTGCCTTGCTGTGCGCAGCATGGCTCTCAAGCAGCCTGGCCAGCCCCGCCTCGTTCGGACGCACGTTGTGGTCCCAGCCCGGCTCTTGGTCTGACACTGGCGGATGGTGCAGCGAGATAAAGACGAATTGCACCTGCAGTGGTAAGTGGTCCAACTGATCGGTCACCCACCGCTGCTGCTTGCTCCCCTTGGTCAGAGGCATGTTGCTGTCCAGCGTGAGGATGTAGGCGTTGCCCAGTAAGACGGAGTACCACTCGCGTTCTTTTAGCTCAGGGAAGGTCGACCACCAGTTGTTCAGCGCCGCTTCCACCGTGCCATGCATCTCGTGATTGCCCAGCGCGGGATAGACCCGTAATCCCTCAGCCCGCCATGCAGCCGTCTCCTCCTTGTAGACGGTGTAATCACTCGTCACGTCTCCGCTAAGCGGCAGGTCGCCTGAGATTAGCAGCGCGTCAGGGTGCTCTTGCGCCACCTGCGCCACCAGCCAGCGCCGCACCCTGGGGTTGGTCGCCGTAGTGTTTGCCACATCGGTAAAGCGCGTGTCACCGTACGCGACTATGGTCCAACGGTGCGACAGTGCGTTCGCCGCCACGGTAAAGGTAGGCCCCGGCGTACTGATGGGCTCATGCGCCGCATCGTGAGCTTTGCAGCCGTCGGCCCCGGCCAGCATCAGCACGGCCGCAAGCGTACAAAGGCAGAGCTTGTGCATGGAATCTCCTTCCGGCTCCTGAAAACTCGAGACTACCGAATGCGCATGACATGAGGACGGCTGTTTAGCAAATATTCACACGATCGGTGCAAGATATTAGGAGTTGCTGACGAGGAGAATTGGAGTGAACAAAAGAGGCTTGCTGGCCTGCGGGCTAGCGCTTGCCGCATGCGGTGCAGCGCACGCGCAGCGCATCAACCTGCCTACAAGCAAGACGCTCAGCGTGCCCGCACCGGGAGCACCGGAGCGCCTCAACAGTCTCCCGCTGGCCATGGCCTGGTCGCCGGACCACCGCTATCTCGCCATCGTCAACGCCGGTTACGGCACCTTCGAGTCGCAGTACAGCCAATCCATCGCCGTGCTTGATACCACCACGGGCAGGCTGGTTGACTCTCCCGATGAGCGCACTCTTGTCGGCGCCTCGCAGACGCTCTACTCGGGCCTCGCCTTCAGCTCTGACGGCTCGCGCCTATACGCCACCCTCAGCTCCATCCATGCGCCCCAGGGCGACGGGAAACAACAGACCGGCAATGCCGTCGCCGTGTATCGCTTTGCCGGCGGCAGAGTGATCGCCGACCACCTGGTCCCTGTTCCTCTGCAGAAGCTTGCCGCCGGACGCATGCAGGCCCAGTACTTCCAGAAGCCCCTGCCGGATGGCATGGCGAACCCTATTCCCGCAGGACTGGCCGTCGTTAAAGGCGCGGCGGGTGACGAACTGCTCGTCGCAGACGAATTCAGCGATGATGTGCTGCAACTGGACGCCGCCACCGGCAGGCTGCTGCACCGCTTTGATCTGTCAGACCACAAGGTGGTGCCGTCGGTCTATCCCATCGCCGTGCTGCCCACCGCTGATGGCCGCCGTGCCTACGTTGCCCTCTGGAATGGCTCCACCGTAGCCGCGCTAGACCTGCGCACAGGCAAGGTGACCGGCAGGCTGGCGCTGCTGCCTCCGCCCTCGCCCACCTCGCCCAGCTCGCATCCTATCGCGCTCGCCTTTGGCCGAGACGAGAAGACGCTTTACGTGGCGCTCTCCAATCGTGACGCCGTGGCCGCGTTAAAGATTGCGCGCGGAGGCATGAAGCTGGCGGGAGTTTTCGACACGCGCCTGCCGGGCCAGACCTACTTCGGCGCCATGCCGGACGCGATTGCACTCTCTGAGGACGGCAGTAAGCTCTACGCCGCAAATGCGGGTTCTGATTCTGTAGCAGTGTTTGATACAAATGCCCGTCTAAGCACAGACACGCCCGTGCATGCCACCGGCTTTCTGCCCACCGAGTGGTACCCGACAGCGGTCGCCGTGCATGCGGGCAGGCTCTACGTAGCCACGGGCAAAGGGCAGGGGACCGGCCCCAACCCACAGCCGCAGCGTGTGCCCCCGGGCATGGAGCACGAGCGCCGCGCCCATCGCGCGCATGCTTACATTGCCACGCTGCTTTATGGTTCGCTTGCATCGATTGACCTGGAACAGGCTGCACAGGAGGCGAAGCAGATGACCGCGGAGGTCGTGCTGGCAAACCGCATGGCGGCCGGGGAACAGCATGTGCAGTTCAGGAGCGGCTGGAATCCTATCCGCCACGTGATCTACATCATCAAGGAGAACCGCACCTACGATCAGGTGCTCGGCGATCTCGGCGTAGGCGACGGCGACGCTTCGCTCACGATGTACGGCCGCGCCATCACCCCTAACCAGCACAAACTCGCAGAGCAG
>CAYQYM010000380.1:0-2694 GCA_964421715.1 uncultured Acidipila sp. | reverse complement strand
GTGGAGGTGTTGAAAGGAGAGGGCCGGCACCGGGGGACCCACTCACTTTGACATGGTGAGAGCGCCCGGAAAGGCGATCGAAATTTGCTTCGTACGACCGGGGCGGGAGAGCGGGGGCAAGGGGGGAGGGGGGCCCCGGCCGCTCTGAAAGGTGTTCTGGGCGGCGTTCTGCAGCGCCATTCCCCCCCCCCCCCCGTGCCCGCGTGTGCACCGCTACCACGCCGTCGCGAGGAAGACGCCAAACCATTGCTGCGCGTCTGACCAGCGGCTGCCCAGGTGAAAGCCGGCGCGCTCCAGCATTGCCTGGATGCGCTCCGGCGTAAATTTGTAACTGTTCTCGGTATGAATCGTTTCACCCTTGCGAAAGGGTAGCCGCAGCTCGAGCGCCGGGACCGAAACGCGCTGCGCACACAGGCTCTCGAGGTGCATCTCAATGCGTGCCTGCTCTTCATTCCAGCGTGCTTCATGGCGAAAGAGGCCCAGGTTGAAATCCGCGCCGAGCTCCCGGTTGATGCGGGCCAGAACATTCAGGTTAAAGGCTGCGGTCACGCCCGCGGCATCGTCATAGGCGGCGCGCAGCACGTTTGGGTCCTTCACCATGTCCGCGCCCAGTAGCAGCTTGTCGCCCGGCGTGAGCTGCTGCCGCACGTCGCGCAGCAGGTCCAGCGCCGCGGCAGGTTCGAAATTGCCAATGCTGGAGCCGATGTAGAGCACCATGCGGCGCTGGCCCTGCGCGCTGATTGCACCCAGGCCTTCGGTGTAGTCGGCCACGCGCGGCAGCACGCGAACCTCGGGCAGCGCGGCCTGCAGCCGCAACTTTGCTTTTTCCAGCGCCGAGGCGGAGACGTCGATCGGGTGGTAGTTGACTTGCCGCTGGCGGCGCACCGCTGCAGCGAGCAGCAGCCCGGTCTTGGTGGCCGTGCCCGCGCCCAGCTCGATGATGGTAAGCGGGCCGCCTGCGCGCTCAACAATCTCGTCTGCATGCTGCTCGAGGATGCCGCGCTCCATGCGCGTGACGTAGTACTCCGGCAACTCTGTAATCTGCTCGAAGAGCGCGGAGCCCGCCTGGTCGTAAAAAAGCCAGGGGCAGAGGGTCTTTGGCCGCGAGGTCAGGCCACGGTAGACCTCAAAGCCGAGTGGCGTTTGCGCGGCGGCGGGCAGCAGGGGTAGCGAGGAAGCATGCATGCGAGTAAAAGCTCCGTGTGCTGGGGAATTCGGGGAAGCGCCTTAACGTTGCGCCAGCCGCACGCCGGAAAACTGCCACCGCGTAGCTGGTGAAAAGAAATTGCGATAGGTAGTGCGGATGTGCGAAGCAGGCGTTATGCATGATCCGCCGCGCAGCACCATGTGTCCGCTCATGAACTTGCCGTTATATTCCCCCAGTGCGCCCGGCAGCGCCGAATATCCCGGGTAGCCGAGGTAAGCGCTCTGGGTCCACTGCCACACGTCGCCGCACATGCTGTTGAAGATGTCCTGCCGGCCGCTCGGATGCAGGATTCCGCGCTCCAGCAGGTTGGCGTTTAAAGATGTCTGTTGCCCGGCCGCGATCTCCCACTCGAATTCGGTAGGCAGCCGCTGGCCGGCCCAGCGTGCGAAGGCGTCCGCCTCGTAATAGCTGATGTGGCAGACGGGTGTGTGCAGCAGCTCTGCCAGAGGCATCGGCCCGCGCAGCGTGAAGATGCTCCAGTCTCCCTCCGCGTCGCGCCTCCAGTAAAGCGGCGCCTGCCAGCCTTCGGCCTGCACCGTGCTCCATCCGTCAGAGAGCCAGAGCTCCGGCCGCAGATAGCCGCCGTCCTCCATGAAGGCCAGGTACTCGGCGCAGGTGGAGAGGCGGCTCGCCATGCGAAATGGCGCAAGGTAAACGCAGTGCCGCGGCAGCTCGTTGTCAAAGCAGAAGCCGGCACCTTCGTGCCCTGCCTCGTAAAGGCCGCCCGGGTGCTCAGCCCAGCCCAGCGGTGTGGGCGCAGGGCCGGCCACACCGGGCCCATCAATGCAATAAACCGGGTGCAGAGGATTCGTGAAGAAGGCGTGCTTCACGTCGGTCAGCAGCAACTCCTGGTGCTGCTGCTCGTGGTGCAGGCCGAGCGTGGCGCGGGCGGCCGCTTCGGCTGGCACCTCGGCATTGAGCAGCGTGAGCATGGCATCGTCCACATGGCTGCGATAGGCAAGGATCTCTTCAAGGCCCGGGCGCGAAAAGCATGCGCGTAGCTTCTTCTCCGGCTGGTCGCTCACAGAGTTGTAGTAGCTGTTGAAGAGCCACAGAAAGTCAGGATGGAAGGTGCGGTAACCAGCCAGAAAATCGCGCAGAAGAAAGGTTTCAAAGAACCATGCAGTGTGGGCCAGATGCCACTTTGCGGGGCTAGCCTCAGGACACGACTGCACCATCATGTCTTCGGGCGTCAGCGGCTCAACGAGAGATCGCGACTGCGAGCGAACGGAGACAAAACTTGCAACCAGTGTGCTGCGCTGGGCAGCTGCTGTCACATTCATAATGCATTTGCCTCCTCTATTAGAGAGCGAATACCACCGCGTGTTGCCCGGCAAGAGTAACACCTGACGGCGAAGTGCAGGCCCGTTGTGACCAGACGAAACACCCGGCCACCCGAAAAACTTCGGACTGTTTTGCTGAAGTCGGCGGCTCGACCATCAAAAGGTTAAGGATGGCCGGGATTCACCGCTCAAGTACACTCGCCG
>CAYQYM010000379.1:0-2697 GCA_964421715.1 uncultured Acidipila sp. | reverse complement strand
AGCCGGGCCTGTGTGCGTCACCAACTTCCGCCCGCTCCGCCGCCGCCGCTCTCTCCACCGCCAAAGCCACCGAAGCCGCCCCCGTCACCGCCGCCATCACCGCCGCCGAAACCGCCTCCACCACCCCAGCGGCCGCCTCTGCCGATGAACATGCCCAGCAGAAAACCAAGCAACCCGCCGCCACCAGCGCGGGCCAGCAGCAGCACTAGTAGCAGGAGAAACACGCCGAGCGCGACCAGTTGGCCCAGGCTGAGCCGCACCTGCTGCGGCTGCGGCCGGTGCCGGGTCATAGGCGTCAAAGTCACGTTTGCGTCCTGCGCAATGATCTGCGCAATGCTTGAGGCCGCCGAAGTTACCGCCTGGTCATAGTCGTTTGACCGCAGGTAGGGCACCATCGCCCGCCCAATCTGCCCGACGCGGCTGTCCGGCAGGATGCCTTCGAGTCCGTAGCCCGTGTTAATCCAATACTTGCGGTCCTGGGTCGCAAGCAGCAGGATTACACCGCGATTGCTTCCCTTCGGCCCGACCTTCCACGCCTCTTCCAGCTCCACGGCGTAGTCGCTGATCGCGTCCCCGTTTGTCGTCTTCACGGTCACAATGGCGAACTGCGCTTTTGCCTCGTGATCCAGCTCGCCGCACAGCACGTTCAACTGCTGCACGGTGGCAGCAGAGAGCACCCGGGCAAAATCGCTGACGTAGTTTGTCGGGCGCGGCAGGTCCTTGACCGCCTGGGCCCGCCCGGGCAGCGGCCCGGCCAGAAGCAGCAGCAGTAATGAAACGCGTTTGAACACCTCGGTCATCAGCCCTGATTGTATGCCCCAAGCAAAAGGGGCGCCCCACTATGGGACGCCCTTTCGACCGCTTGGCTACAGGATGCAACTCAAGAACGGCTTTACTGCGTGGTTCCGGAACTGTTGGCCATCTTGCTGGCCTTGTCATTCTCCTTCACATTCACGCCATGGCTCTGCGCGATCTGTTCAATCATCTGCAGGTGGCCTTCGATCACCTGTTCCCCCTGGCTCGCCGCCTCCTTTACCTGCGGATTTTTGCCGTTCTGCGCCTCCTTCTGAAACTCCTTCAGATCCATCTTGTGATCCTTGGCCATGGCCTTGATGTAGGCTTTGTCGAAATCCTGGCCCTGCATGCCCTGGAGCTTCGTCTTCAGCATCTTTTCCTTGGCCGGCACGTCGTCATTAGGCTGAATGCCGAGCTGCTGCGCAACCGGCTGCATCTGCTCATTCAACTTCGTGTGATCGTCCACCATCTTCTGCGCAAACTGCTTTACATCTTCGCTCTGCGCCTTCTGCTGCGCGAGCTGTCCGAGCTGGATCTCCGCATTGCTGCCCTCCATGGCCTTCTTCACGAAGTTCTTGTCTGACATGCTGGTGCCGCCGTTGCCCATGCTGCCCATCTGGTCGTTCATGCCCGGCATGCTGCCGTTCTGGCCGTGCATCGAGCTGTTCTGGCCTGCCATGCTGCCGTTCTGGCCTGCCATGCTGCCGTTCTGGCCCTGCGGCTGAGATTGCGCTATGGCGATGCCGCATGAAAGAAATGCCGCTGTCGAAAGGGCGAGTGCGGTGCGACACATTCGATTCGTGGTTGCAATGTTCATTGTTCTCCTCCTCGGTAGAGAGCTCTGGGTTTGCCTGCAGCTACACTGGCCTACATGCACGGCGCATCGCAGGCGATACCTTTAGTTGAATGCCGCCATCTCGAACGGCGGTTGCCTTTCCCAGCAGGCCGCGTCCTGCTTGCAGAGATCTCTTTTTCCGTGGAAAAGGGCGAGGTACTGGCCATCCTTGGCCCCAGCGGAGCGGGCAAGAGCACGCTGCTGCGCCTGATAAACAAGCTGGACGAGCCCACGGCAGGAGCAGTGCTGCTGGCCGGAGAAGACACCGCCGCCATGCCCTCCCGCGAGTTGCGCCGCCGCATTGGCATGGTGATGCAGCAGGCCTATCTGTTCCCCGGCACGGTTGCCGAAAACGTGCAGTTCGGGCCGGCGCAGCGAGGCGCGCCGCTCTCTGGCGCCGAGATAGAAGACCTGCTGGGCAGCGTTGGGCTCGCGGGCTGCTCCGGCCGCGACCCGCTCACCCTCTCCGGCGGCGAGGCCCAGCGCCTCGCCATCACGCGGGCCCTTGCCAACCGGCCCGAGGTGCTGCTGCTGGACGAGCCCACCTCGGCGCTCGACGCCGAGGCCAAGCGCGGCGTAGAGGAGGTGCTCGCACGGCTCATCCGCGAGCGCGGCCTGACCTGCCTGTGGGTAACACACGACAGCGCACAGGCCAGCAAGGTCGCAGACCGTGTCCTGCGGCTTGAGGCAGGACGCGTGGCCGCGCTCGGCAGCGTGGAGGAGGTGATGGGTGCTTAGCCGCCTCTTTCCCACCCAGCTCAGCCTTGGCCTGGCAGAGTGCGCGGTCGCGGCTCTCGTTGCCTTTGCCGCCCTGCTGCTGGCGCGGCCCCCTGCGCCCGAGCTCTTCCGCGAGTTTCCGCTCGCAGGGCTGCGCCGCGTAGCGCAGATTGTCGCCGTCGGGGTCGGGCTCTCCGGGCTGCTGCGTGGGCCGCAGTGGACGGCCCTCCTGGTCCTCGGGGGGATGCTGCCGGCCGCCGCCAGCATCGTCCGCACACGCCGCCGGAACATCCCCCCATCCTTCCGCATTGTGCTGGCTTCCCTTACCTCCGATTCACGCCTGATCCTGC
>CAYQYM010000378.1:0-2702 GCA_964421715.1 uncultured Acidipila sp. | reverse complement strand
GCCTGTTCCAGCATTGCGGCAAAGCTCTCACCACTGCGCCGCCAGTAGGCCGCTAACCTGCGGTGCAGATATTCAATGGCCAGTTGGTCGTCATAGGCCAGCAGTGCCCTCCGGGTGACCGCCCCAGCACTCACCTCTCCAAGATCGAAGCGCGCCGCCAGCACGGCCGCGCCGTTGCGCGGAGGCGCGGGCATCGCCAGTTCGTCTTCGGTGACAGCAAGGCCTGCGGAAAACGCATGCTCCATCGCGTGCTGGCCAGCGATCGCCGCCGACAGCCCGGGCTGCTGCGGTAACGCCAGATTGGCCCAGCCCCAGTCGATGCGCAGGTCGTCTCCCGACTTACCCAGAATCTCCTGCGTATTGGTGCCGATGCGCAGCACCTGCATGTCGCCCAACTGGCTCCTGCCCCACACCTCGCTCTCCTGGTCGGTGTTGGAAGCAAGCCGCCCGCTCACCTCAAAGAGCAACGAGACGGCGTGCGCCTTGCCATCGGCTGAGCGCACGGTCCAGTCCACATAGGTCACAGGCCGCGACAGCACGTCGAGCTCCGCCGGCAGAGCCGGTGTAAAGAAGGTCTGCGTCAGATGAATGCCCGCGCCTTCGAAGTCGTAGATGGTTCTTGTGGGCCAGAGGGTGCGCGATACCTGCGGCAGCGCCTCGGCTTTGCGTTCGTCACCCATAAAGCGGTAAACCTCGCCATCCACGCGGAGCAGTCCCGTCATAGGCTGCTTTGCGCCGGTCCAGTGGCGGGTCGGCCCCGCTGTGAGTGCGTCGTCAAACGACCACACGCTGAAGTAGGGATCATGCAGCACGAGAGGTGTCGCGGGCGTGCGTGCCGTAACCGGCTGCTGCGCCCAGACCGCGCCTGCTGTCATAAAGGCGAAAAGCGGCGCTGACCAAAAGCGCCGCCGCATGGTTGCTGGCCTGACTCGCTTGTTCAATGCACCTCTCCTGAGGGTCTCTCGATTGGCTGGCTCAGCGGCACTGGCCGCCCAAAGTCCGGTGTTCCGTCACTCTTCCACGTGAACGGCTGTGCATGCGGCGCCCGAAGCTCACCGCAGCCCTCGCCCGACTCCGCATTCGCATGGTACAGCAGCCAGTCCTGCCTGCCGTCTGGAGATTTGAAGAACGAGTTGTGGCCCGGCGCGAAGACGTGACCCTCCGGCCGCTGCCAAAAGACTGGCTGATCATACTTCTTCCATGAAGAGGCCTTTAGCAGGTCGCTGCCTTCCTTCGCCTGCAGCATGCCGAGTTCGTAGTAGTCCGTCCAGCATCCGCTGGCTGAGAAGACCAGAAAGATGGAGCCGGCGTGCTTGAGCACCTCCGGCCCTTCGTTCACGTTGACGTGCGGCATGGCCACGACCTGGCCGGGCCGCGGCAGGTCGCCCACCTCTTCCCAGGGATGGCTGGGCGCGGAGACAAGCACGCGGCCGCCCTTAACCGTCCAAGGATTTTCAAGCTGTGCCAGGTAGATATTCTGCTGCCCGTTCATGGCACCCGCCCAGCCGGACCAGATCAGATACATCCGGCCGCCGCTCTCAAACACGCTCGGGTCGATCGCCCAGCGGTCGCCTGGCGTCTTCAGCTGGCCGCGCATGCGCCACTGCCCCTCCAGCGGATCGCGCGCATCGTTCTCAAGCACGTAGAGCCGGTGCGACTCGTTCGCCCCTGCATCCGCCGCGAAGTAGATGTACCAGCGCCCGCGCAGAAAGTGCAGCTCCGGCGCCCACACCTCGTGAGCATAGGGCCCGCTCTGCGGAGCCCGCCACACGACCTTGTGCTCGGCGGTGGCCAGCTCGGCCATGCTGCGCGTCTTCCATATCTGCAGGCTGTCCTGCGTCGTGTTCATGTAATAGTAGAAGCCGCCGCGCGAGGTCACCCATGGGTCCGCACCGCTTGGCAGCAGCGGGTTCACAAACAGGGTCGACGTGGGGTGCCCCGGGGCAGGCTGCTGGGCCTCGAGGCTGGGTAAAAGCGCCAGTGCCGCGCAGCAAAGTGCCGCCGCGAAACATCTGCTCCTGCGGAAGATCATCTGGCCATCCTGTAGGGATTGGAACCGCGCGGCGGGCTCTCTGCGGCAGCCTGCGCACAAACACAAGCAGTCTTCCACCTGGTGTTACAACCGCACATGAGCCAGCCTGCTCAGCCGCCTCTAGTCCATCTGCACTACACACGCTCGGCTTGCATCTTTCGTCAGCGGCGGCCGTGCGGCCGTGCGGCTCCCTTGCTCCTGTGCCGCCAAAGCGCATAAACTCAGCCCCGGCAATACTATTCTGCGATGTCGGGCGACAGGCCATCTCATCTCGTCAGACGGTCAGCCCTTGTGCTGGCCGCCCTGCTCATCGCCGGATGCCTTTCGGCGCTGGTGGCCTGGCGCAGCCGCCGCGACCGCACCATCTTCGTTATCCCGCGCACCACGGCCCTCGTCCTCTGGGAGTCAGAGCACGCCGGCGCCGAAGCCGCCGCGCACCAGCTTGGCTACAGGATCTACTGGAACGCGCCCACGCGCGAGGACGACTTTACGCGGCAGATTGCGCTCATCAATCGCGCCGTGGACCGCGGCAGCAAAGGCCTCATCATTGCGCCAGACCAGGCGCTCGCGCTGATGAACCCAGTGCGCGAGGCGGTGGCGCGCGGCATTCCCACGGTCATCATCGGCTCGCCGCTGCCCATTCCGCCCAGCCGCACGCTTGGTTATATTC
>CAYQYM010000377.1:0-2720 GCA_964421715.1 uncultured Acidipila sp. | reverse complement strand
ATTCCGGGCAGGGGCGAGTGGTGGGCGGCGCTGCTTTCACCGGCTGAAACTGCTTGAGCAGCGCGTTTACCGGAAGGACGAACAGGAAGTAAACCGAGGCCGCGATCAGCAGGAACGAGATGATCGCATTCAGGAAGTCGCCGTACTTCACCTGGCCGCCGTTCACGTTCAGTATCATGTGGGAAAAATCCGGCTTGTGGACGATAGCCGCAATCAGCGGGTTGATAATGTCGGCTACCAGTGCATTCACAATTGCGGTAAAGGCGGCACCGACGACGACGGCGACGGCCAGGTCCACGACATTGCCGCGCAGGATGAAATCCCGAAATCCTTTGAGCATAGTGTCTCTCCTGAGTGGGAAAGCAGAGGCTGGAAGTTATCCTAGCGCATCAGGTCAGGCGCCCCGGGCTTCTTACAGTGGCGTCGAAACCGGCGCCTCGCGTATGCTCGTCTGTTCCTGAAAGGAGAAGGGCTTGAACAAGGTGATGGCGACCGCTGCAGAGGCGGTCCACGACATCCCGCAGGGAGCCACGGTGATGCTCGGCGGCTTCGGCCTTTGTGGCATCCCGGAAAACCTGATCGACGCACTTGTGGCGCACGGCGTGCGCGGCCTGCACACCATCAGCAACAACATGGGTGTGGACGGCTTTGGCATGGGCCGCATGCTGGAGGCAGGCATGATCGCCTCGCACATCGGCAGCTACGTGGGTGAGAACAGGCTGCTCGAAGAGCGGGTGCTTCGCGGCGAGCTGGACCTGACGCTTGTGCCGCAGGGCACTCTGGCTGAGCGCATCCGCGCCGGTGGGGCCGGCATTCCCGCCTTTTACACGCCGGCCGGCGTGGGCACCCTGGTGGCTGAAGGCAAGGAGACGCGCGAGTTCGAGGGCCGGCCTTATGTGCTTGAGCGCTGGCTGCGCGCGGACTTCGCCCTGGTGAAGGCATGGCGCGGCGACACGCATGGCAACCTCGTCTATCGCAAGACAGCCCGCAACTTCAACCCCATGATGGCCACGGCCGCACGCATCACCATCGCCGAGGTAGAAGAGCTGGTGGAGCCGGGCATGCTTGATCCCGACCAGGTGATGACGCCGGGCATCTACGTCCAGCGCATTGTGAAAGGTGCGCGCTATGAAAAGCGTATCGAGCGCCGCTGCATCCGCTCGTGAGTGCGCGGCGCAGAGACTAGCGCCTCTGCCGCCGAGGCCTGCGCCGCGCAGCCCGCTTGCGGCGCTCGATCTCCTCAGGCGAGTACATGGTCTTGCGGCAGTTGGAAGCGCCGCAGTTGCAGCGGGCCTCGTCTTCGTCGCCGTCATAAAGATAGTAGTCGTAGGTCAGCTCTTCGCCGGCGCGAATATCGCGGATGGCCTTGATCCAGACGCGTCCCTCTACCTCGTCTGTCTCGCAGTTCGGGTCGCAGGAGTGATTGATGAACATGGCTGTGCCGTGCCCGTCGATCACCAGCGATCCATCGCCGATGCCGAACAGGTAAGTCGTCGGCGAGTTCTGATACTTCTCGTCGGCGGCCTCTTTGCTGATACGAGGACCGGTGTACTCCACCACGCGCGTGCCGCTTGCAATGGGGGCTGTGGTGTAGCAGCCCGCGGCGTGAATGCAAGAGGAACGGATGATGAGGCCCATGTCTCGCGCGAGTATAGCGCATCCCCTTTCGGGGGCAGGCGCGTCAGTCTAAACTGTAGGGAAGCATGCGCAGCACACTTTCCATCGCCGCTGGAGTCCTCCTTGCGCTGACCACTCTGTTGCATGCGCAGACGCAGCAGCAGTCCCAGCCTGGCAGGCCGCAGCCGCTGCCCGCGAACCCCTTCGATCACAAGCGGCCGGACTGCAAGGGGTCGTTCACGCGCGACGCTAAAAGCGGATGGAAGACGTCCTCCAACTGCGGCGCAGCCCCGGAAAAGACACCGCCGCCACTCCAGGCTGCCCCGGACCCGCTTACGGATGCGGCTCAACGGGAGAAGCCCGCGCCCGCACCCGCCGCCAGTGCGGATAGCAGGAAGCCCAGCACGGCGGACGACAACCCTTTCCCCGAGGCGATCTCCCGCAAGGCCGAACGGGAGGCGAACGCCCCTGACACCAACGACGGCCCGCAACCGGCCGATGCGCAGGAGAGCTCGAGCCGCGACCGGTTGAACGGGCTTGACCTTACCGGCGAAGGTCGCCAGGGCCAGGTGCAGCAGAGCCCCCAGCTTGCCCAGCAGGACGTGCATGTAGGTGAGTTCTACCTGGAGAGCGGCGATTATCCCGGCGCGTATGCACGCTTCAAAGAGGCCACGCTGGCTGACCCCACCAATGCCGATGCGGTCTTCGGTCTCGCTGCTGCCGCTCGCAAGCTCGGCCACCTGGACGAAGCCGCCGAGAACTACCGCATTTACCTTGATGCGGTGCCCAGCGGTTCAAAGGCCAAGGCCGCCAGGAAGGCATTGAACGAGATGCTGAAGTAGGGACTAGCGAAACAGGCCGAGATACCAATCCGCTGTCTGCCCCCCAAAGAACATTGCGTAGATGCCGGCTGCACACAAGAACGCGCCAAGCGGCAGCCTCGCTGCCACGCCTTCGCGGCGGCGCAGGGCCAGCACCACTCCTCCGGCCACCCCGGCCAGCACCACGCCAAGGCTGAAGGCGACCACGACCCGCACCGGTCCGAGCCACGCAGCCAGCACCGCCAACAGCATCCCAAGGCCGAATACGCCTACCGGGCGAGG
>CAYQYM010000376.1:0-2734 GCA_964421715.1 uncultured Acidipila sp. | reverse complement strand
CTCCTGCCCGGGGCCGTCCGGCTCCGGGCTTTTACTTCCACTTCGCCTCTACGCGCCTGGGCGCTGCGTTGCTACTTATCTCGCATCACACCCGCGCGTTCCGCATCTGAACCAGTGACGTGAAGAGAGCAGGTGAACGCAAATGCTGCATCGACGCTGGGTAAAGGTTGTTCTTGGATTAGTGGCGGTAGTCGTCGTCGGGCTTGTATTGGTCGCGGTCTTCGTAAACGCGGACACCTTCCGCCCGACGGTGGAGGCGAAGCTTTCAGACGCATTGGGGCGCAAGGTGACGATGAGCCGCCTGGGCTTCTCCGTCTTCAGCGGCAGCCTGGTGGCGGACAACGTCGTCATTGCTGACGACTCGGCCTTCAGCACCGGCCCCTTTCTCAAGGCACAGTCGCTGCGCATAGGCATCCGGACCGGGGAGTTCCTCTTTCACCGTCAGCTCGAGATTACCGACTTCACCGCGGATTCGCCCTCGGTGCAGCTGATTCATGGGCAGAACGGCATCTGGAACTTTTCAAGCCTGGGCAAGACGGCCGCCGGCCGGAGCAACGCGCAGAGCTCAAGCAGCGGCAATCTTTCTATCGCGAACCTGAAGATCGAGAATGGCACGGCTACCGTCTCCAGCCTGCCCGCTGAGGGCAAGCCGCTGGTCTACTCCAAGATGAACCTCACGGTTCAAAACGTCTCGGCCGCGAACTCGATGCCGTTCCGGCTTACGGCGAGTCTGCCCGGCGACGGCACACTCTCTCTGGCCGGCTCTGCCGGGCCTATCTCGGTAAAGGATGCGGCAGACACGCCCTTCCAGGCGAACATTGAGATCAGGCACTTTAATCCGGTGGCGGCCGGCGTGGTCGAGCCAAGCCAGGGCATCTCCATGATTGCCGACATCACGGCGCAGGCGAGCTCTAACGGCGCGGAACTGAAGAGCACAGGCAAGGTGCAGGCTGCGCAGCTCCAGCTCTCGCGCGCCGGCTCTCCGGCGGCCCAGCCGGTAAATATCGACTACGCCGGGAGCGACAATCTTGACGTACGCACGGGGCGCGTGGAAGACCTGGTGATACATGCCGGCCAGGTGGCTGCGCACGTGAACGGCACTTACCGGTTCGCCGGGCCGGCGGTGATGCTGGACCTGAAGTTGGCCGCGCCCAGCATACCGGTCGACGCACTGGAACAGATGCTGCCGGCCTTCGGTGTCAAGCTGCCCAGCGGCTCAGCGCTGCGCGGCGGCACGTTGACCGCCAACCTCTCGATCACCGGCCCGGCGACCGCTGCCACCATCAGCGGTCCGGTAGAGGTGAACAACACGCAGTTGGCGGGCTTCGACCTCGGCTCAAAGATCGGCGGGCTCAGTCGACTTGGGGGCGGGCAACCGAGCGGCGGCGGCACGGCCATCCAGACGCTTCGTGCGCAGGTAGACTCCTCACCGCAGCTCACGCGGCTGAGCAATATCTATGGCCTGGTGCCGCAGATCGGCTCGGCGACCGGCAATGGCACGGTCTCGCCCAGCGGCGCGCTGGATTTTAGCCTGGTGGCGAAGCTGAACAGCAGCTCGGGCGTGGGCGGGCTTGCCAGCACGGCAATGGGTACGCTCGGCGGAGCACTCGGCGGCGCGGCGCGTTCGACGGCGGCAAATGGCGTTCCACTGACGATCACGGGCACGACCACCAACCCCGTCATTCGCGCCAACGTGGAGAGCATCCTGAAGCAGCAGGCGGGCGGCCTGCTGGGCAAGAGCGCACCGGGCCAGAAGAAGCCGGACCCAGGCAGCCTGCTGCGCGGCCTGCTGGGCAAGCAATAAGGCCAGGCTCCCGCTCCGCTTCCCGGGCAATGAAAAAAGGCGGCGGCTTCTTCCTGCGATACAGTAAGCCGTGAGAACACGACGCGCGGCGCTGTTCGTGCGGAACTAATCCGCACCACACTGCGTAAAGCAGGATATGAGTGCGGCAGCAGCAATCACGTGGCAGAGGTGGGGCATGCAGCCGCACTCCTCACCGGGGCTGCGCGAAGCCAGAGAGCCGGCGCGTACCGGGGAGAGGCCGTTGGAAGTTGACTGGCATCTGGTGGTGCGGCGCTGTCTTGACGGCGACTCACTGGCCTGGACCGAGCTTGTACGATCGCAGCACCGCAGGGTTTACGGACTCTGCTACCGCTTCACCGGCTCGCCCAGCGATGCCGAGGACCTTACGCAGGACGTCTTTCTCAGGATTTACGGGACTCTCGCGTCATTTGACGCGCAGCGCGGCAGCATCCAGACCTGGATTACGACGATGACGCGCAACCTGCTGGTCGACCACTTCCGCCGCACGCGGCAGCAGCGCGCCACCGATTCAATGGACGCGGGCTGGGATGGAGAGGACGAGCAGCCGCTGGCCGCAAGGCTGGCCGCGGGCGGGCCGTCCCCGCACGAGCAGGCCGCCAGCAAAGAACTGGAAAAGATGGTGCAGCAGGCGCTGACGAAGATCTCACCCGAGCTGCGCGAAGCCGTTATCCTGCGCGACCTGCAGGACCTGGACTACAAGGAGATCGCGCAGGTCCTGCGCATCCCGGAGGGTACGGTCAAGTCGCGCATCCGTCGCGGTCGGGCGGAGCTGGAGCGACTGCTGGAGCGCAGTAAAGGACAGGTGATCTGAGATGCGGGACCTCAATCGAATCGAACGCAAGCCCAACGAGCCGCTGGATTGCGAGCAATGGAGGGCGCAGCTGGCCGACGCACTAGATGGAGTGGTGA
>CAYQYM010000375.1:0-2739 GCA_964421715.1 uncultured Acidipila sp. | reverse complement strand
GAGGGTCTTAGCCCTGCCATCTCCATCGAGCAGAGGACGACCAGCCGCAGTCCGCGCTCGACCGTAGGGACCATCACCGAGATTTACGATTACCTGCGGCTGCTTTATGCCTCGGTCGGCGTGCCGCACTGTGCCAAGTGTGAGCGGCCCATCTCGCGGCAGTCCGCGGACCAGATCGTCGAGCGCATTCTGTCGCTTGCTCCGGGCGAGCGCGTCACGATCTATGCTCCGGTGGTGCGCGGCCGCAAAGGTGAGTTCAAGGATCTTCTGGATGAGTTGGACCAGCAGGGCTTCCGGGCACGCATTGACGGCGAGCTGCGCGACCTGGCAGACCCCATCGCGCTTGAAAAGCGCAGGAATCACACGATCGAGGCTGTGGTGGACCGCGTTGTGCTGAAGCCCGGGGTGGAAAAACGGCTGCAGGAGGCAGTGGCCCGCGCGCTGCAAATGGCCGCGGGGCTGGTGCTGGTGGGCATCTCCGGCCTCGACGAGCAGCTCTACTCCTCGTCCATGGCCTGCCCGGATTGCGGACTGGACGTGCCCAGGCTTGAACCGCGCAGCTTCTCCTTCAACTCGAGCTACGGTGCCTGCCCTGAGTGCCACGGGCTGGGCAGCATCTATGATTTCGACCCTGCAAAGATCATCAGCGACTGGTCGAAGCCGCTGCTGGATGGCGGTCTTGGGCCGGGCTCGGCCTCGCAGTATCTGCTCAAGCTGATTCACCTGGCAGCACAGAAGTACAAGATCGACCTGAAGCGTCCATTCGAGGACCTGCCGGAGGAGCAGCAGAACCTGCTGCTCTACGGTCCACCCAAGGCGGAGGCACCGCGCACCGGCTTTCACGGCATCCTGGCGTATCTGCGCGATGCGCTGGAGGAGTCGAAGTCCGAGGCATACCGCGACTGGATGCTGAACTACATGTCGGCTTCGACCTGCCCGGCATGCAAGGGCAAGCGCCTGCGGCCGGAGTCGCTCGCGGTCAAGGTGGGCAGGCTCTCGATTGCGGACTTCACCAACCTGCCGCTGCGACGCGCCTGCGAGGCCGCGCAGCAGATGCACTTCAGCGATCGAGAGGCGAGGATCGCCGGGCGCCTGCGGAAGGAGATTGTCGAGCGGCTGGAGTTTTTGAATGCCGTCGGGCTCGGCTATCTATCGCTCGAACGGAATGCCGCGACGCTCTCCGGCGGAGAGGGGCAGCGCATCCGGCTTGCAACACAGATCGGCTCGCGGCTGCGCGGCGTGTTGTATGTGCTGGATGAGCCCTCGATTGGACTGCACCAGCGCGACAACCAGCGGCTGATCGAGGCGCTGGAACGGCTGCGCGACTTGGGCAACACCGTGCTGGTGGTGGAGCACGATGAAGACACGATTCGCCGCGCGGATTATGTGCTGGACCTCGGGCCGGGAGCAGGCAAGCTGGGCGGCCATGTGGTGGCCGAGGGATCGCCGGAGGACATCATGCGCGCGCCCGGTTCGCTGACGGGCAGGTATCTGGCGGGAGAGGCGGCTATCGTGCAGCGGCTTACGCCGCGCGCGCTCACCGGCAGGTGGATCACGGTGGAAGATGCGCGCAGCCATAACCTGCGCGACGTCACGGCACGCTTCCCGCTGGGCGTTATGACGGTGATTACCGGGGTCTCCGGTTCCGGCAAGAGCACGCTGGTCAATGACATTTTGTACCGCGCCCTGGCCAGGGAGCTCTACGGCTCACGCGAGGAGCCCGGGGCACACAAGCGCATCACCGGCTTCGACCAGATCGACAAGGCCATCCGCATTGACCAGTCGCCCATTGGCCGCACGCCGCGCTCCAACCCGGCAACGTACACCGGCGTGTTCACCGCGATCCGCGACCTGTTTGCGATGCTGCCCGAGGCGCGCGAACGCGGCTACAAGCCGGGCCGCTTCTCCTTCAATGTCTCCGGTGGACGCTGCGAAGCGTGCCAGGGCGAGGGGCAGCGCCGCATCGAGATGAACTTCCTGCCCGATGTCTACGTGCTGTGCGAGGTCTGCGGCGGCCGCCGCTACAACCACGAGACCCTGGCGGTGAAGTTCAAGGACTACTCCATCGCCGACCTGCTGGAAACCACCGCTTCCGACGCCCTGCCCATCCTGGAGAACATCCCCCAGGTGCGGCAGAAGCTGCAGACCCTGGTGGACGTGGGCCTGGGCTACATCCACCTGGGCCAGTCGGCGGTCACGCTCTCCGGGGGCGAAGCCCAGCGCATGAAGCTGGCCAAGGAACTCTCCAAGCGCCAGACCGGCCGCACTCTCTACCTGCTCGACGAGCCCACCACCGGTCTGCACTTCGACGACGTGAAGAAACTTCTGGACGTGCTGCACCGCCTCACCGACCTGGGCAACTCGGTCATCATCATCGAGCACAATCTGGACGTGATCCGCAACGCCGACTGGATCCTCGACCTCGGCCCCGAGGGCGGCGAGGAGGGCGGCCGCATCGTCTGCCAGGGCCCGCCCGAGCAGGTGGCCAAGTGCAAGAAGTCCTACACCGGTCAGGCGCTGGCGGGGTACTACGGAAGGAAGTAGGCAGGGCGCAGCAGCTAGCTTCTCCGGTGGTCATCCCGAGCGAGGCGCGCAGCGCCGAGTCGCGGGATAACGCAGTTGCGGTCGTTGCAGGTTTCTTCGTGTAAATTGTTAGACAGAGGGCTTGCTCCTTCGGACCTAGCTTGTCGATCACGCCCAATTCCACCCCTGCTCCGCCGGAACCAACCGGTTCTCTGC
>CAYQYM010000374.1:0-2742 GCA_964421715.1 uncultured Acidipila sp. | reverse complement strand
ACACCCACCAGGGCAACAAATCTTGTTGGGCTGTAGACATAATTACCGCGCGCATCGATCGCCAGCGCACCCGCGCTGTCCGTCACGTTGCCATGCACATCGGCGGTGCCCGCCTGGTGCTCATAGAGTGCGGCCCACGACCCCAGATCGTTCCACCCGAAGTCTGCCCGCAGGCACAGCAGCCTCGAACGCTGCTCGCCCTTGGCGGAACGCGGTTCCAGGATTGCATAATCCACGCTGATGTTTTCGCACTGCGGATAGAGCCTCGCGAACGTGGCGGGAAAGTCGTCCGCTCCATAAGCGGCTGCAATCTCCTCCAGCAGCGGAGCCGTCTCCGGCAGGTGCTCCCGCATCGCATCGGCCAGCGTCTTCGCGCTCCAAACAAAGATGCCGCTGTTCCAGAAGTAATTGCCCGCGGCCAGGAATTCCTCTGCGCGTTCACGGTTTGGCTTCTCTGTAAAGCGGCGAACGCGCAGCACGCCGTGCGGCAGCGCCTCGCCCGTCTCGATGTAGCCATAGCCGGTCTCGGCGCGCGTCGGCGTAACGCCCAGCACCACCATCGCGCCCTCTTCGCCTGCCATCTTGACCGCGTGCTCGATCACGCTTAGAAAGGCGGCCTCATCGCCGATGACGTGGTCTGACGGAAACACGCCCAGCACTGCCCCGGGCGCCAGCCGCTCCAGCAGAAACGCCGCCAGCCCTACGGCGGGTGCGGTGTTGCGCGCCATCGGCTCGCACACAATCTGCCGTGCCGGCACGCCGGCCAACTGCGTGGCAATTGTGTCTTCGAGCAGGTCATTCGTGATGACCCAGCACTCTTCGGCGCCGGCCAACGGCCTCAGCCGGTCCACCGTCTGCTGGATCATGCTGCGTTCGCCATCAAGCGCGAGCACCTGCTTGGCACGGGCGCGGCGGCTGCGCGGCCAGAAGCGCGTGCCGCTGCCTCCGGCCAGAATCACGGGAGAAAACCGTATCGCCATCTGTCAGTAGCTCCGCGGCAGCATGCGAACCACCTCGGACCTGCCGTCCGGCCGGAAACTCCACCCAGTCGCACCTGCAGGAATGACCGCCAGCTGGCCCTTGCCCACAGGAAAGGCATCAAAGGACAGCGCGTTGCCGGCGTCTTCGGTGCCGGCTCGGCTCTCCATCGTCCCGGTGCCCTCAGCCACAAACAGCATCTGCACCGCATCGGACGTAGCCTTGAGCGCATCGCTTTCTAGAGACCACCGCTCCACGCGGAAGTACTGCTCGTCCACCAGCACCTCGTGCCCGTTCTCAGGCCGCGGCGCAACCTTGCCGGCCCGCGTCTCCAGCCGCATCGCCTCCATCGATTTCTCAAGGTGCAGTTCGCGCGGGCGTCCGTAGTCGAACATGCGGTAGGTCAGGTCGCTGGTCTGCTGTGTTTCCAGCAGCACCGCACCCGGCGCAATCGCGTGCACTGTGCCCGCATCCACATAGATCATGTCGCCCTTGGCGACGGGCAGCCACTTGAGCAGCTTCTCCATTGTGCCGTCGTCGATGCTGGCACGCACCGCCTCCGCACTTACGCCGTCGCAAATGCCCAGGGCAACCTTCGCGTCCGGCTCCGCGTCGAGCGCATACCAGCACTCCGTCTTACCGCGTGGCTCGCCATATCGCTGCGCCATGGCATCGTCCGGATGCACCTGGACGCTCAGCTTCTCCTTGGGGAAGAGCACCTTGATCAGCAGCGGAAACTCCGCCGCCGCATGCTTCGGTCCCAGCAGCGCCGCACCGTGCTCGGCCGCAATCTGCTTGAGCGGCATGCCTGCCAGCGGGCCGGTGGCGGCCTTGCACATCTCGCCCGTCAGCCAGACCTCGCCAATCGGCTCACCCGTAGTCTCAAAGTCAAACCACGGCTTAAGGCTCGCAAAGCCCCAGATGCGCGTGCGAAAAAAAGGCGTTAATCGAAACGGCGGCAATTGGGTCATCGTGCTCCCAGTATGCCCTAAACGCGCCCGGTCCTGGATGGGAATAGCGCTGCTACCATCGGGAGGATATGCCTGTATATCTCGTCACCGGCTGCGCCGGATTCATCGGCTCCTCCCTCTTGGAATCGCTGCTCGCAGAAGTGCCGGAAGCAGGCACCGAGGCTATTGAAGTGCGCGGCTTGGACAATTTCGAGACCGGTAGGCGTGAGAACATAGCGCACCTTCTGCCGCGGCTCAGGTTTTCTGAAACTGACCTGCGCGACGCCGCCGCCGTAGCCCTCGCCTGTGAGGGCGTCGATTACATCTTCCATCAGGCAGCGCTGCCCTCGGTTCCGCGCTCTGTGAGGGACCCGCGCACCAGCCATGAAGCCAACATCGACGGCACCTTCAATCTGCTCGAAGGCGCACGCGCCGCCGGCGTAAGGCGGATCATCTACGCGGCATCGTCCTCTGCTTACGGCAATCAGCCGGGATTCCCGCGCGTGGAGACGATGACACCGATGCCCATCGCGCCCTACCCTGTGCAGAAGCTCGCGGGCGAGCTGTATATGCGCAGCTACTGGCAGGTCTACGGGCTGGAGACCGTTTGCCTGCGCTACTTCAACATCTTCGGCCCGCGCCAGGTACCCGACTCGCCCTACTCCGGCGTCATGGCGCGCTTCACGCTGCAGATGATGCGCGGCGAGCAGCCAACCATCTTCGGAGACGGCGAGCAGGGCCGCGACTTCACCTACGTCGAGAACGCGGTCAGCGCCAATCTTCTCGCGCTTCGCGCTCCTCGGGAGAGGGTTGC
>CAYQYM010000373.1:0-2748 GCA_964421715.1 uncultured Acidipila sp. | reverse complement strand
ATCTCATGTTCCTGGCTGCCATGCACAACGGCATCAGCCGGCTCTATGAGACCTTCGGCAATGGCGGTGCGGATACGGTCGAACGCATACTGCGGCCGGGCGACTACGGGCGCACCTGGTACCGGCAGAACCCGCCCTATCCCAAGGTGCTTTGGTCGCAGCGCGACAATAACAACTACGAGCAGAACGGCCTGCTAACTGCGCTCTACTACTTTTCACAAAACGACAAGACCTTTCTGCGCAACTACTACCTGAAGAGCAAACGCAGCATCGAGAAGCCCGGGCAGAATGGGCCCGCCGCCTACGTAATTCCACCTACCGGCTCGGCGGACAGGCGCGCGCGGCTCTTGGAGATCTTCCGCCTGCAGCACGTGGAAGTGAGCCGGACAACCGCCCCGGTGAGCGTGACCCTGCCTGCGCCGAAGACAAGGCAGAAAGACAGCAAGGCAGACGCGGGCAGCAATGATGCCAAGCAGCCGGCAAGCACAATGCGCGAGTTCCCTGCCGGCAGCTACATCGTCCGGATGGACCAGCCCTATTCCTGCATTGCCGATGCCCTGCTGGACCGGCAGTACTGGGCGCCCGATGATCCGCAGAAGCATCCCTACGACGATACCGGCTGGTCACTGGGTGATCTCTTCAACGTTGAGGCGGTGCGCGTGACGGATGTCAGCATCCTGAAGACGGCGATGACGCCGGTTGACCTCACATTGCCTGAGCAAAGCAAGCCGGCGCAGGGCAGCTACTATCTGGTGGCCAACGATGCGAGTCCATCACTGTTCACACTTCGATTTGCGCTTAAAAACGCTACCGTGGCTGTTACAGAGGCTGCGACCGAAAATAGCGGCCAGACCTTCCCTGCAGGATCGCTGCTGGTAAGCGGTATCTCGGGCGTGGACTTTGCGCGCACTGCATCTCCGCTGCATCTGCGTATCGCCTCGCTCACCGCGGCTCCCTCCGTGGCGACGCATGCTGTGCCGCTGCCGCGCATCGCCATGATGCACACCTGGATCTCCACGCAGACCGAGGGCTGGTGGCGGCAGGCGCTCGACAGCCTTGGCGTGCCTTACGACTACATAAGCACGCAGACCGTGGCTGCGACCCCGGACCTGCGCAGCCGCTATGATGTTCTGCTGTTTGCGCCCGTAGGCGGCGCGCACACACGGCAAATTGTGGACGGCATGCCGATGTGGGGCAATCCCCTGCCCTGGCGACATACTGACCTTACGCCGAACATAGGACGCATTGACTCTACTACGGACATGCGGCCAGGGCTGGGCAATGCAGGCGTGGAGCATCTGCGCGAGTTCGTCGCCGCCGGCGGCCTGCTCATCACCGCACAGGATACGGCTGAGTTCGCCATCGATCTCGGGCTCGCACCTGGCGTAACGGCAAATCCTCCCCGTGGCGTGCAGGTCACAGGTTCCGTGCTTGGCGCGGTGGTCAACGAGCCGGAGAGCCCTGTCGCCTACGGTTATAACAAGACGCTGGCCGTCTACAGCGATGACGGGCTCTCCTTCGGCGTGAGCAATGTCGCCGCCGGCGGCGACGGTGCGCACCGCTTCGGCTCTGTGCTTGAGGACCATCGGCCCACTGGCCGCGGCGGAGCAGGCGACCAGGACTCGCCGCAGGGACGCAGGAACATCGAGCCGGACGAGACGCCGAAGGTTAAGCCCTGGCAGGCAGCGCCGCTCAATGAGGAGCAGCTTCGCAATAATCCTTACGTCATTCCGGCAGAGCTGCGTCCGCAGGTCATATTGCGATTCGAGGACACGGATCACCTGCTCGTCTCTGGCCTGCTGAACAATGGGCAGAAGCTGGCCGAGCACGCCACCGTTGTAACGGCGCACTATGGCAAAGGCGCCGTGCTGCTGTTTGCGAACAATCCCGTTTATCGCGGTGAGACGATCGGCAGCTATGCGCTGCTGCTGAATGCGGTAATCAACTTTGACCACCTGGACACTCACCCCTCGCCAGCAAAGTAAACTGGAAGCTGAGGACAAGTGGCTGGATGGTGGATGTCGCAGTGATTGGGGCCGGCCTTGCCGGACTGCAGTGCGCCCGCACGCTTGAGGCTGCCGGTGTGAGTGTTGCGTTGTTTGAAGCAGCAGAGGCACCGGGCGGGCGGGTGCGTACCGATACCGTCGATGGCTTTCGCCTCGATCGTGGATTTCAGGTGCTGCTTACCGCCTACCCTGAGACGGAGCAGGCCCTGGACTACGGCGCGCTGGACCTCTGCCCGCTCAGGCCGGGCGCCCTGGTGCATCACGGCGGCAGGTTCCATCGTTTCGCCGACCCGTTTCGCGAGCCGCTAAAGGCACTCCGCTTTGCCCTGGACGGCGTAGTCCCGCTGCGCGACAAGATGCTCGTGGCGAAACTGCGCCGCCATACCCTGGCTGGCGATGCGGCATCTGTCTTCGAGCATCCTGAAAAGAGCACGCGCATTTTACTAGAGCAGTTCGGATTTTCGCCGGCTATCGTGGAGCGCTTCTTTGTTCCCTTCTTTGGCGGCGTCTTTCTGGAACGCGAGCTGGCCACCTCGAGCCGATTCTTCGAGTTCCTGTTTCGCATGTTCGCTGCCGGGGCGGTTGCAGTTCCACGCGCAGGCATGCAGGCCCTTCCTGATCAGCTCGCCTCGCGCCTCAAGCCCGGCACCCTGCGCCTCTCGGCCAGGGTGGAAAAGCTGACGCGCGCCGCCGGATCGTGGAACATTCTGGCAGCAGGCGAGCAGGTGGAGGCCTCCACGAT
>CAYQYM010000372.1:0-2755 GCA_964421715.1 uncultured Acidipila sp. | reverse complement strand
TCCCAGGAGTGCAGCTTGCCCGCATAACGCGAGGCCACCGTGCGTATATGGTCAGCCAGCACCTGGCGCGCATTGTCACGGTTCACCGTGCCGCTGAACCAGGGTGGCAGCGCCTCGTGCCAGCAGAGATTGTGCCCGCGCATCTTCTGATCGTGGGAAAGCGCGAAGACTACCGCGTCATCGGCTGGCACAAAGTTGTACTTATCTGCAGCCGGGTGAATGGCGGCCCACTTCATCGCGTTCTCGCACACCAGTATGCTCGACTGCGCAGCCACCGTCGCGGCGTAGTCCGGCTCGCTGTCGAGATGCTCTGGCACCACCGCACAGCCCACCAGCAGCCCGCGGGCGGCCGCGTGCGCGCGGAGAGAGCGCGGCCCGGTCACGTCCACCAGCGCCGTACCAGCCATCGCACCCGCAGCCCTGCCATCTTTTTTCTGGTGTTCCTTCTTCGAGCTTGCCAGTGACGAGCCCAGGGCGTGCTGCGTGGCGGCGGCGCCGACGGCTAAGGCGGTCTGCTTCAGGAAATGGCGGCGGGTAGGCACCTTGTCGTTCTCCGTTTAGGTTTTTAGCGGTCAGCGTTCGCAGGTCGTGCGTGGCGTCGCAGCTCGCCGGTCCAGCGCAGGAATCGCAGCAGGCTGCCCTTCTCGCGCCAGAGAAAGCCGAGTACGTCGCCTGCGGTCAGCGTCTCTGCCTTCCGGCCGGAGTAGGTCTCTATGCGCCACCGCAGATAGGGACTCTGCCAGGGCCGCAGGCGCGACCCTCGCGTGGCATTCCAGATAAACCGCAGGGCCGCGAGCATGAGTCGAGTATATGGATTGCCAGCCATGAGCGCATCTAGAGCGCAAACATACGAAAACCCACCGCCGCGCGGACTCAGCCCGGCAACAGTGGAAGCGGGGGGAACGTCCCACTGTTACAGGAGAGATGAGAATGACTCAAGCCAAATCACCCCACACGCAGTCAGGACAAAACCAGAGCGCAGCGGAGACGGATGCGGTGGCTCCCGGGGAGCGCGGCCATAGCCAGAGCGCGATCGGCACCGATGTGGGCCAGGATGCAATTGCAGACCCCGATGCACAGACCGGCACGAATCGCGGCCCGGAGTTTCAGCACTACAGTACGCGCAGCTCGAACACGGAACCCATGAATGCAGCCCAGGAGGGCAGCCTTTCCACCCGCACACCCGGGGGCGAAAGACCCGGCATAACCGCTCACACCACCAGCGAAGAGAGCGCGCGGCAGAAAAAAGTGGTGAGCGACCGTGACGACGCCCAGGCCGGCGTGAATGTATTTAAGCGTGGCGCTTAGCTGCGTTTGAGTGAAAGCGCCGCTTGGGTCCACCGTGCGAGCCCCGGCGGCGCGCTGCCCTTTCAACATGTTTAGCCGGGCTCCACCTTGCTGACGCCGGAGAAGGGCAGCTTCAACTCCCTCACCCTCTCCAGCTTGGTCTCGCGCTCAGCCGCGTGAATGCGCGCGGCCAGCAGGTCCTCGAGGTTTACGATGCCCAGCAGCTCTCCCTCCTCTTCGACCGAGGCGGTGAAGCTGCGCGCTGCCGCCATGCGCTCGGCCACGCTGCGCAGCGTCTCACTCGGGTGCGCGACAATGCCCGAGGAGGCAACGGCCCCTGTACGCATCACCTGGCTCACCGTCATCACCTCCAGCGGGTCAACGCCATACTCGCGGCTCAGGTGCTGGCCCCGGCGGCTGAGCCGTTCGGTCAGGATAGAGCGCCGCTGCAGCAGTACGGTAAAGGCATGCGCCGCCACGGAGGCCGCCAGCAGCGGCAGCATCAGCCCGTAGTTGTGCGTCAACTCCATACTCAGCACCGCCGCCGTCAGCGGACATCCGATGGCACCGGAAAGCACCGCTGCCATGCCCACCAGCGGCCAGGCTCCTGCCTGTAGGTGCGGCAGCACCGGTGCCACCAGCGCGCCCAGGGCACCGCCAATCATCAGCAGCGGCGCAAGAATGCCGCCCGAGGTGCCCGAGCCCAGCGAGAACGCCCAGATGATGCTCTTAACCACCAGTACACCGGCAATGATCTGCCACGTATGGTCGCCGCCCACCAGGGCCGCAATCACGTCGTAACCCGTGCCCAGCGCGTGTGGGTAGATCAGGCCGCCAAGACCGATCACGACTCCGCCCACCGCCGGCCACCACATCCAGTGCAGCGGCAGGTGCTCTTCAAAGAGGTCTTCGCTGGCATAGACGGCGCGGCTCAGCAGCAGCGCCGCCGCTCCACCCACGATGCCCAGCAGTAACGCCGCCGCTACTGCATCCGGCATCATGGCGCCGGTGTACTGTGGCATGGGAAAGAGCGGCCCATCGCCCAGCAGCCTGCGCCGCAGCACGCCCGCGGCCGTAGCGGCCACCGCGACCGGCACCAGGCTGCGCGGCCGCCACTCGAACAGCAGCAGCTCCACTGCCAGCAGCACGGCTGAAAGTGGTGTGGCGAATACACCTGCCATGCCCGCTGCCGCACCGGCCACCAACAGCGTCGAGCGCTACGCATCGCTCAGCTTGAAAAGCTGCGCAATCAGCGAGCCAGCGGAGCCGGCCGTCATGATAATCGGTCCCTCCGCACCAAACGGACCGCCCGAGCCGATGGCCACCGGAGCCGAGAGCGGTTTGAAAAAGGCCCCGCGCCCATCCACCCGACCGCCATGCCTCAGGATGGCCTCGCCCGCCTCCGGCCTGCCGTGCCCGCGAACCCTCGCGGAGCCCACGCGCGCCCTCAACGCGCTGGCTCCAACCC
>CAYQYM010000371.1:0-2758 GCA_964421715.1 uncultured Acidipila sp. | reverse complement strand
CGCCGACCAACAACGTGCTGGCCACCGAGACACCCAGCCCTGCCCCGGCGCAGGTGATGCCCAAGGTGGAGCCAGTGCCTGAACCGAAGGCGATTCCCATCCCGGTGAAGCAGCCGCCCAGGCCAAAGCAGGAGCCGAAGAAGCAGGCAGAACAGCAGCCGCAGCCCAGGCGTCCGCAGCCGGTGCCGAACCAGCAGAACCGGGCCAATTACGGCGAAGCCGCCGCCACCCAGGTGCCGCACTCTCTGGCCGGCAACCCAGGCTCGAGCCCGGTGAACGTGGCCGGCGGCGACTTCGGTTCGCGCTTTCCCTGGTACGTGGCACAGATCACGCGCAAGGTGAGTGACGCCTGGTACCGGCAGGAAATTGATCCGCACACGCCGTATGGCCGGGTCGTCAAGGTGATCTTCATCATCGCGCGCGATGGTTCTCCGAGCGGGGCGCGCATCATCCAATCGAGCGGGTCGCCTACGCTGGACAGCTCAGCGATTCGCGCGGTGCAGCGTGTTGACACCTTCGGTCCCCTGCCGCCGCAGTACAACGGCAGCAACGTCTCGGTAGAGTACACTTTCAGCTACGACCAGCCTGCGCAGTAGGGCTGTCGGACAGAGGACGATGAAGCACGCGAAGCAGTTGTATCTCCGCCCGGTTCTCGCTTTCCTACTTGTAACCGTAACCGTGGCAAATGCCCAGGACTGGGTGCGGACAGGCACAAACCTCGGGGTGCAGCGCATCCGGCTGGCGGCGGCGAACCTGAAGCCTGTCTCGACCGACCCGCAGACCGCGCCGCTGAAGTCTACCTTTGACACCACCTTCTTCAACGACCTGGCGAACGCCGGCATCTTTGACATGGTTTCAAAGAGCATGGCGCCCCCGCTGATGCCGGGCTCGCCGGCAGAGATGAACCTCTCCGCGTGGTCTGCAGCGCCCTCGAATGCAGAGATGGTGGCCTTCGGCTCGCTGGGGGTGAACGGCGGACGGCTCACGGTGCAGGGCTTTCTCTTCGATGCAAAGAACACGCAGTCTCCGCAGATTTTGGGCAAGCAGTACTCGGACACAGCCAGTGAAGAGAGTGCGCGCATGATCGCCCATCGCTTTGCCGACGAGATCATCACACGGCTTGGCGGAGGCATCAACGGCATTGCCGAGACGCATATTTATTACGTGATGCGCGTGGGCGGCGGTAACAAAGAGATCTCCGTGATGGACTACGACGGGCAAGGTGCGCACGCGTTGACGCACCTGGGCACGATCTCACTCTCACCGCGCGTCTCTCCGGACAACTCCCGCATCGCCTTTGCCTCGCTCGGCCGGGCCGGATGGTCATTGCGCATGTTTTCGCTCGACCTCGGGCGCATGGTCGCTTTTAATTCGCCGGCGGGCACGACGCCCTCTCCGGCATGGACGAGCGACGGCTCCAAGCTGGCCTTTTCCTCAAATAAGAGCGGCGACCCG
The DNA here is from genome assembly GCA_964421715.1 of uncultured Acidipila sp. GTDB lineage: Bacteria > Acidobacteriota > Terriglobia > Terriglobales > Acidobacteriaceae > CAYQYM01. The sequence continues at coordinate 1,303 of CAYQYM010000371.1, read as the reverse complement.
GAAATCTACACCTCAGACGCAAGCGGCGGCGTGCTGCACCGCGTAACGGCGTTTCGCGGGCCGGATGTATCGCCCGTATGGAACCCGAAGACCAATTCGCAGATCGCCTGGGTGAGCGGGCGCACCGGTCTGCCGCAGATCTACATCATGGACTCAGACGGCGCAAACGTGATGCGCATGACCGATGGCGGTTACGCCACGTCGCCGTCGTGGTCGCCGAACGGACAGTTTCTGGCCTTTGCCTGGGACCGGAAGTATGGCCCCGGCGCGCCGGGCGGCCAGGACATTTACGTGATGGATATTGCCAGCCACCGCTGGATTCAGCTCACGCACGATGCGGGCCGCAATGACTTCCCATCGTGGTCGCCGGACGGCCGCCACATCGTCTTCCAGCGGGAGACGCCGGGCGGCGGCACCGAGATCTGGACGATGCTGGCCGACGGCACCCAGCAGCATGCACTGACGCATGGCGGCAACAGCTCCATGCCGAACTGGAGCTGGAAGTAGTGCACATCAGGTTTGGTCAACTCGGGCGGAGCGCTTCTGCCCGGCCGGATGCTTAAAACATACCCCGCAATACGCAAGAAGGAGGAGTCCCCGTGCAACACCCGCACCGCAAGTCTCTGTTAATCCTCGCCAGCATGGCGGCTCTGCTATTCACCGCCGGCTGCCACAAGAAGCAAGCCGCGCCCCCGCCGCCGCCGCCGCCAACGATGGCCGCACCCGTGCCGACGGCGGAGATCACGGTGACTCCTTCCTCGATCAGCGCCGGGCAGTCTGCCGTGCTGACGTGGAAGACGACAAATGCGAGCGATGTTTCGATCGAAGGCCTCGGACAGGTGGCGACTTCGGGCACGCAGAACGTGAGCCCGACCGAGTCGACCAATTACCACCTGATTGCGCGCGGCGATGGAGGCTCCACCGATGCAACGGCGCGGCTGACCGTGGGTCCCGCGCAGCAACCGGCACAGAACAACATGAGTGAGAACGACATCGACGACAACACCTTCCACCAGAACGTGAAGGATGTGTTCTTCGATTACGACAGCTACGAGGTGCGCCCGGATGCGCAGGCGGCCATCTCGCAGGATGCCGCCTACCTGGCGCAGCACCCGGGGCTGAAGGTGGTCATCGGCGGCTACTGCGATGAGCGCGGCTCCACCGAGTACAACCTGGCCCTGGGCGAGAACCGTGCAAACGCCGCCAAGCAGGCGCTCACCAACGCCGGCGTGGCGCCGGACACCCAGCCGACCGTGAGCTACGGCCAGGGAAAGCAGGTCTGGACGGCGACTCACGTGCCAGG
>CAYQYM010000370.1:0-2759 GCA_964421715.1 uncultured Acidipila sp. | reverse complement strand
GGATTGAGGGCAGTGGGGCACATGAACAGCTCTCATCCATCATCAGGTCGATCCAGGCCGAGTCCGGCACCTTTGCGGAGCTGCTCTCCCCAGCGCTGCGCCGTCCGTTGTTCCTGGCCGTCTCGCTCGCTATTCTGCAGCAGATTACCGGCATCAACACGGTGCTCTTTTACGGCTCGATGATCTGGGAGCGGCAGTTGAGCGGCTCCACGCACAGCAGCGCCATCGGCGCAAACGTCACGATCGGCCTTATCAACTTTCTTGCCACGCTTGTCGCTCTTTGGCTGATCGATCGTACCGGCAGAAGGCCGCTGCTGATGGTCTCAAGCGGATGCATGGCGGTGTGTGAATTGCTGCTTGGCCTCGCCTTCCTGCTGCCTGCTCCACCGGTAGCGCTCGTGCTCTCCAGCATGCTGCTGAGTGTCGCTGCCTTCGCCGTGGGCCTGGGACCGGCTACCTGGGTGCTCATGGCCGAGCTTTTCCCGACGCGCGTCCGGGGCAAAGCGATGTCGATTGCCAACACTGCATTGTGGGCAGCCAGCTTCCTGCTCACGGCGACCTTTCTCTCGCTTGCCCACGCGGTGACAATCACGGGAGCATTCTTCATTTACAGCGGTATGTGCATGCTCGCCTTTGTGCTGACCTGGAGATTTACGCCTGAAACCAAGGGCCGCAGCCTGGAAGATATCGAGCAACTCTGGTACCAGGAGTAAATGCGATGAGAAGCAAAAGCAGTTACATAATTGCGATGCTTGCAGCGGTCCTGATGGGTGCGGCTGCTGCTACTGCACAAAGGCCGCAGAAGACGGTTGTTCTCGATGGAAACAGCGCCGGGCCCATCTTTGACGGACTTGGCGCGGTGAGCGCCGGCGCCTCTTCCCGCCTGCTCTACGACTATCCCGAGCCGTATCGCAGCCAGATTCTCGATTACCTCTTCAAGCCCGGTTACGGCGCATCGCTGCAGCACCTGAAGGTGGAGATTGGCGCTGACGTGAACTCAACCGACGGATCGGAGCCAAGCCACATGCGCACGCGAGCCGACCACGATTACACCCGTGGGTATGAGTGGTGGCTGATGCAGGAGGCGCACCGCCGCAATCCGCAGATCATCCTGGATGTTCTGCCCTGGGGAGCGCCGGGATGGATCGGCAACGGCAGCTTCTATTCAGAGGACATGGCAAACTACGTTGCCGATTTCATCCTTGGGGCAAAAAAGACTTACGGGCTTTCAATCCAGTACGCAGGCATCTGGAATGAAAAGCACTTTGAGAATCCGAACTACGTGAAGACGCTGCGGCATGTGCTGGATGAGCACCACCTTGACACGCGGATCGTCTGCTGTGACGAGTATCCGGAAAAAAACGTTGATCAGTGGACGATCGCAAAGGCCATGGAGCAGGATCCGGAGCTGCGCAAGGCCATTAGCGTGGTGAGCGTTCATTACCCGCGCATCGACAGCAAGCTGACCACGCCACCCGACGCGCGCACTCTGGGCAAGCCTCTGTGGTCCAGCGAAGATCAGCCGGCATCGAGCGCGTCAAACATACTCTCACGGGAGTGGGCGGTAGGTGGCCGACTGCTGGCCCAGCTCTACAACGAAAACTTCCTCAAAGGCGGTTTTACGAAGACGGAGATCTGGAGTCCGGTCACGTCGTACTATGACATCCTTGCGGCGCCCAACTCGGGCCTGATGTACGCAAACACTCCGTGGTCGGGTCATTACAACGTGCAGGGCGCAATCTGGGCTACTGCGCACACGACACAGTTTGCCCAGCCCGGCTGGCAGTATCTGCAGAGCTCTTCAGGCGACCTGCCCGGAAAGGGCGACTATGTGACCCTGCGCTCTCCTGATCATCAGAATTGGAGCATCATTCTGCAGACAGTCGAGGCGAGTTCTCCGCAGACTATCCACTTCGAGCTGCGCAATGGACTCTCCGCAGGAACTGTACATATCTGGGAGACAAACGCGCAGCGCACGTTCGAACACGTTGCCGATCTTCCGGTCAGCGGTGGGTCTTTCAGCTACACCTTCGACCCGGACTCTCTCTACTCACTCACGACAACCACCGGGCAGGGAAGAGCAGTAACAGCACCTCCGTCAGAGATGCCATTTCCCTTGCCTTATGTGGATGACTTCGAGCAGACCCCAGCGCATCGCGCAGCCCGCTACCTTGCCGACCAGGACGGAGCCTTCCAGGCCGAGCCCTGCAGCGGACGCGCCGGGCACTGCCTGAAGCAGGTCATCACGCTCAAGCCTATTCCGTGGGGACCGCTTCCTGATCCATGGACCCTTGCAGGCGACGTGTCGTGGACGGACTACCAGGTCGCAACGGATGCATACCTTGATGAACCGGGCCAGGTTACGGTGATGGGCCGAATCGACTCCGCAGACGTATTCAGAGATGGCAAGGCCTTACTGCCGAGCGGCTACGTTCTGCGGGTGGACGAACAGGGCCGGTGGCAGATTCTCTCAACGGCCTACAAGCATCAGGACCGGACGCTTGCACAGGGCACCACAAGCTTTGCCGCTCGAAGGTGGCATCACCTGGAGCTTCGGTTTAGCGGCCATAAACTCTCCGCATCGATCGATGGAAGTAAGTTAGCCGAGGTTGAAGATGCCGATCACGCGCACGGTATGTTCGGCGTGGGAACGGGCTGGAACGTAGCGGAGTTTGACAACCTGAGCTTGCAGCCTGACAAGCCTTAGGGAGCCTCTGAGGAAGCGGGGGTATTTGGGTACGGGCGGGGGCTGGGGTGGA
>CAYQYM010000369.1:0-2761 GCA_964421715.1 uncultured Acidipila sp. | reverse complement strand
CGCCGGCCCGGTCGTTAGCGCCGCTCTCTGGAGCACGGCTGCCGGAGCCGGATTCGTCACCATTCGCTGCTGCGCCACTGCCGGAGCCGCGACGAGCCGGGGCGCGATGGTCTTGGTTTCGATGGGCGTTCCGGCTGCAGTTTCCACTGCCCCGCCAGTCACAGCATCCTGCCCGGCCGGTTCGGTGGCCGCCAGCTGCTGGGCGGATGGCTTGGCGGCCACGTGCAGCGGAACTTCAGGCAGCGAAGCCGCAGAGGTCGCTGCCGGTGCAGCCTCGGCGCCCGCTGCGGGCACAGGCTGCTGGCCACGGCGGCCGATCGAGTATCCGAAGCCGAAGAAAACGCCGCACACCAGCACCAGCCCGAAGAAAATTCCAAGCAGAGATGCCATGCCGAGCGTGATCTCGGACTCGCCCTGGCTTGCTTCCAGCTCTTCGTTCTGCATCTGCCTCATCCCTGCGCCTCGCTTTGCTTGGCAGCAGCAGGTACAGGGTCGGCCTGGGCATTCAGCTTGTTCAGCCATGACATCAACTCGATTGGCAGCGGAAAAATGATGGTCGTGTTCTTCTCCGTGCCGATGTCAATCAGTGTCTGCAGGTAGCGCAGTTGCAGCGTCATCGGCTGGGTGGCAAGCAGGTTTGCCGCCTCCACCAGCCGCTGCGCGGCGCTGAACTCGCCCTCGGCGTTGATGATCTTCGACCGCTTTTCGCGCTCCGCTTCGGCCTGGCGGGCCATCGCGCGCAGCATCTGGTCCGGCAGGTCCACCTGCTTCACCTCCACGCTGACCACCTTCACGCCCCAGGGCTCCGTGCGCTGGTCGATGATGGTCTGAATGCGCTGGTTGAGCTGGTCGCGGTGCGAGAGCAGCCCGTCCAGCTCCACTTCGCCCAGCACGCTGCGTAGCGTAGTCTGCGCAAACTGCGAGGTCTGGTAGACGTAGTTCGCCACCTCGATGACAGCGCGGGCCGGGTCTAGTACGCGCAGGGTGATTACCGCGTTGACCTTGATGGTCACGTTGTCGCGGGTGATGACGTCCTGCGGTGGAACCTCGAGCACCTCCTGTCGCAGCGAAACGCGCACGATCTGATCGAAGGGGCGGAAGACCAGGATAACGCCCGGCCCCTTTGGCTGCGGCAGCGCACGGCCAAGCCGGAAGATCACTCCGCGCTCGTACTCACGCAGAATCTTGATGGAGTTCAGAGCGTAAAGCACGACAACCGCTATAAAAATCAGGACGGGTACGCCCATGGGCACGCCTCTCTTCGAGGCGATTCTAGCCGCGTAGCCCAGCGGCGGGCAGATTAAATTTGCGCGGTGCATCCAGCTTCTAAACAGCCGCCAGCTACCCGCTCATGGCAGTGCGAAGACCCCGCCCCGCTCTGCTCCTGCCCGTTATGCCCAAGCCGCGTGCAAGGGCGCACGCGAAGGCTGCGCTGCAGAGACCTTGTGCGCCTAAAATAAATAAGTAAGCCTATGCGCCAGCGTGCCAGCCTCACTTTCAGCCTTCTGCTCATGCTCCTTGCCCCCGGCCTTACGGCACACGCCGTTCCGGTCACCGCGCCGCACCTGACGGTCGAGCTGATCTCGCCCCAGCCGGCGCTCTATCCCGGCAAGCAGCTTGAGATCGGCCTGAATTTCCGGCTCGATCCGGGATGGCACATCTACTGGATCAACGCCGGCGACTCGGGCGAGCCGCCTTCGATCCGCTGGCAGCTGCCCGCTGGCATCACCGCCGGGCCCATGCAGTTTCCCGCGCCGCGGCGCCTTCCGCTTGGTCCACTCATGGACTACGGCTATGAAAAGCAGGTGCTCTTCCCCATGGTGCTCCGCGTGGCTGAAGACTGGAAGCCGGAGGGCAGTACCGCTACGCTGAACGCAAAGGTGAACTGGCTCGTATGCCGCGAGGTCTGCATTCCCGGCAAGACGCAGGTTAGCTACAGCGCGGCCGCGTTTGCCTCGCGCCCCGCCGCTGAGCCGCAGGACACGGCAGCCGCGCAGCTCTTTGCCGACGCCGCTGCGCGGCTGCCGCAGCCGCTGCCGCAGGGCGCCACGGCGCGATTCGCGGCGCGCGGTCAGCAGCTTGTGCTGCAGGTGACCACCGGCAGCCGCGCCACCGATGCCCTGTTCTTCCCGTTTGATCACGGCCAGATCACCAATGCGGCCCCGCAGACCGTAAGACCGCTGGCCCACGGCGTCGAGATCACGCTGGTACGCGACCCCGCACTGAAGACGCCGCCCGCCGAACTGCACGGCCTGGTAGAGGTGGGCGGAAAGTCCTATGAGGTTACGGCACCGCAGGGCGCGCTGGCATCGGCCGGCGAGGAGCGCCCGGCCGCTCTTGCCCGCAATCTCGTGCTGGCCTTCGCCGGCGGCCTAATCCTGAACCTGATGCCGTGTGTCTTTCCGGTGCTGTTCATCAAGGCGCTCTCGCTGGTGCAGTCCTCGCGCGAGCAGCGTAGCCTGATGCGCGCGCACGCGTGGGTCTATGCGGCCGGCATCGTGGTTTCGTTCTGGATCGTCGTCGCCCTGCTGCTCGGGCTGCGTGCCGCGGGCCGCCAGCTCGGCTGGGGATTCCAGTTCCAGTCGCCCGGTTTCGTCGCTGTTATGGCGCTGCTGCTCTTCTTCCTCGGACTCTCCCTGGCTGGACTGTTTGAGATCGGCCTTTCCCTCACCAGCGCCGGCGGAGGACTGGCGCAGCGCACAGGCTATGCCGGCAGCTTCTTTACCGGGGTACTGGCGATGGTGGTCGCCACGCCCTGCAC
>CAYQYM010000368.1:0-2761 GCA_964421715.1 uncultured Acidipila sp. | reverse complement strand
GAGCGCGATGAGCGCATCAAGCATGTCAACTCCGGGCCATCCGGGAAGGCTCTACGCGTGCTGGCCGAGGAGCTTGCCGTGCGCGGCCGCAACGGGCTGCTCGAAAAACGGCTGGGCGCGCCCTCGGCAAAGATGCGCCAGCTTGCTGACAGTGACGTAGGCGCGAACATCGCCAGCGGCAGCTATCCCGCAACCGCAATGGTCGTGCTGCCCTGCAGCATGGGCACGCTCGCCTCTATTGCACATGGGTTGGCCAGCCGGCTGATTGAACGCGCCGCCGATGTCTGCCTCAAGGAGCGCCGCCCGCTCGTGCTCTGCGTCCGCGAGACGCCCTTTAACAAGATTCACATCCGCAACATGGGCCTTGCAGCGGACGCCGGCGCGAGCATCTTCCCGGTGATCCCGTCGTTCTACAACCGTCCGCAGAGTGCGGAGGAGATGGCCAAGCAGTTTGCCTGCCGTGTGCTCGCGCACCTCGGTCTTCCGCAGCAGGAAGCCTATATCTGGCAGCCAGATTAGCGCCACATCTTGAACAGCCGCCGCTTGATCTACCAGGGAAACTTATCGATGTCATTTCTCTGCGCCACCTCGGTCATGTGCGGCGGCAGTGGCGGGTTCGCATTCAGAAAATCCACCATGCGCGGGCCAATGCGCCCGGCGCACTGCCCCGGCGCAAGGTGCCCGCATCCATCAAACACCTGCAGAATGGATTGCGAAATCTTCTCGTGGAAGACAATACCGGCAGAGAGTGGAATCATCTGGTCCTGCTTGCCCCAGACAATCAGCACGGGAAGGTGCAGCTCTGCCAGGTGCTGGTCCAGCAGGTCTGCGCCCGTCAGCATCTGGCGCACACTGCGCTCAATCACCCAGCCGTCTTCGGCCTCGCGGCGGAAAATATCCCGCGCAATGAAGGACGGCACGTGTTCAAACGGCATCGGTGCCAGTAGATGCACAAGGCCGCCCAGCTTCTCAGGGGTATTCGGCGCAAATAGCGCGGGGTCAAAGCCGAGCTGAAAATACAGCCCCGCGCTGTCGCATAGCACGAGCCGCCGCACAAGCTCGGGGTGGTCGAGCGCCGTCAGCCCGGCCACCCATCCGCCCATGGACCAGCCCGCCACATCCGCGTTTCGCAGGTGCAGCGTATCCATAAAGCCGGCCAGCGCCCTCGCCTCGTAGGCAATCGAGTAGCTCGCATCCGCGGGCCGGTCAGAGCGCCCATAGCCTGGCAGGTCCACCGCATATACCGTGTGGCCACCGTGCGCCAGGTAGGGCATGATGTTGGCCCAGTCCTCGGCCCGGCTGCCCAGCCCGTGGACCAGCACCACCGCCGGACCGGAGCCGCCTGCATAATAGTGAACGCGAAGGCCGGCAGCTTCCGCGTAGCGGCTGTGAAAACCCTCTGTCCAGAGGCGCGAACGCGTAACCGCATCCACCACCTCGAGCGGACGCAGCCAGACGGCAAGCAGCACGGCCAACGCGACGCCAGCGACACCGAGCAGCCAACGCCGACCGCGGTGCGATGCTGCCTGGGCCGGAACCTGTTGGAGTGTGCTCATCCCGCGATTCTTTGCGCTAGCGGGAATTCCGCGCCGTGAAGATTTGCCATGCCTTTTCTATGACGCAAATTGTGAAGGGCGCGATGCGCAGGGCGCCGTGGCTGTTCCACTCTTCCCGTCTCACCCACCGTGCCGCGGCGGCATCGGTAGCCACGCGCAGTGCGCCGCCGATGACGGTGCAGAGGTAGTCGATAAGCACATAGTGGTAACGCACCCGCCGCTGCTCGTCCCGCGAGATGCGGTCGAACACCCCCACCTGCTCCAGCACCTGCACGTTCAGCCCGGTCTCCTCAAAGACCTCGCGCACGAGCGCTTCTTCCAGCGTCTCACCTGTTTCGACCGCCCCGCCCGGCAGCGACCACTCGCCTTTGAGCGGTTCCTGTCCACGCTGAATCAGCAGCAGCCTGCCCTCATGCAGGATGACAGCGCCTACGCCCACGACCGGCGCCTCCGGGTACTCGCGGCGAATCAGCGGCTCTCCGTGGGAACCGGGTCGCCCTCGCCCGGCGCGAGAAAGAGGTTTGTCTCGAGTCCGTGCTGGCGCGTGTAAAGGTCATAGTAGCGACCGCCCAGCTTGTAAAGACTCTCGTGCGTGCCGCGCTCTACAATTTCTCCACCTTCGACGACAAGAATCTGGTCGGCGCGGCGGATAGTAGAAAGCCTGTGCGCAATCACGAAAGTCGTCCGTCCCTGCATTAGGTAGCTCAGCCCATGCTGAATCATCGCCTCTGACTCGGAGTCGAGCGAGGAAGTAGCCTCGTCCAGAATCAGCACACGCGGGTTGGCCAGAATCGCGCGGGCAATCGAGAGCCGCTGCCGCTGCCCGCCGGAGAGCTTGATCCCGCGCTCACCCACCACGGTGTCGTAGCCATCTGCAAAGCGCTCGGCAAACTCGTCCACGCGCGCAATGCGGCACGCCACCAGGAACTCCTCTTCGGTAGCCTCGGGATGTGAGAACGCCACGTTTTCGCGTATCGTTCCATCGAAGAGAAAAGACTCCTGCAGCACCACGCCAAGCTGGCTGCGATAGCTGGCCAGCTTCACCTGCGCCAGGTCCACCCCATCTACCAGCACGCGGCCCGTGTCCGGCTTGTGAAACGCGCAGACCAGGCTGATGATGGTCGACTTGCCCGAGCCTGACGAGCCCACAAGTGCCGTCACCGTTCCCGGCTTCGACTCGAACGAGATGCCGTGCAGTACCGTCT
>CAYQYM010000367.1:0-2770 GCA_964421715.1 uncultured Acidipila sp. | reverse complement strand
CATGCAGCGGACGACAACGGACTCGCAGTTTTACACCGGCCATTTGTGGATTATGGCGACGGGCTCCTGGCAGGTGCGCTTCCTCGTGCATGAGAGCCAGGGCGAGGGCGTGCTGTCCATCCCGCTGCCGGCGACGGCCAACCTTACGCGCAGGATGCAGCCGGGGCTGGGCACCATGCTGGCCGTCCTTGGGCTGCTGCTTGTAGTGGGCCTGACCGGGATTGTAGGCGCGGCGGCGCGCGAGGCGCACCTGCCGCCGGGCGAGCAGCCGAGGCCGGTGCGCAGCCGTCGCGTGATGACGGCCATGATGGTGACGTTTGCAGTGCTGGCGGCGGCGGCGTGGTTCGGCGGCAAATGGTGGAGCACCGAGGCAGCCGACTACGCCAGCTACGTCTATAAGCCGCTCACGATGACGCCGGCGCTGAGGCCCGGCAACGTGCTTGATCTAAGCCTGAAAGACCCGGGCTGGCTGAGCTCGCGCAAGCTGGACGACTTCGTTGCCGACCACAACCACCTGCTGCACCTTTACGCGATCCGCTGGCCGGCGATGGACGCCATCTACCATCTGCATCCGCTGCCCGTGGGGACCGGCGAGTTCACGCTGTCGCTGCCGTCGATGCCAGCGGGAGACTATCGTCTCTACGCGGACGTGGTGCACGCGAACGGGTTTCCCGAAACGATGGTCGCTGATCTCCTTCTGCCCACGCTCCATGGGCGGCCACTTTCTGGAGACGACGCCTCGGGCACGGCCGCTCCTGCCGGCGTTGACACCACGGCGCAGTTTCGCCTGCCGGACGGCTACACGATGGTGTGGCACCGCCCGGCAGAGCTGCGGGCCAGGGCACCGGAAGCCTTCTCCTTCTCCCTGCTGAATGCCCAGGGCAGGCCCGCGACCGACATCCAGCTTTACATGGGCATGCTGGGGCATGCCGCTTTTGTGAAGGCCGACGGGACAGTCTTTGCGCACCTTCACCCCTCGGGCACGGCGGCTATGGCGGCCCTCATGATAGCTGCGCAACAGAACGGCCAGACCGGCATGGAGCAGGAGAGGAACCTGCCGGACCGGCTGCCGAATATGGTCAGCTTTCCCTATGGGTTTCCCACGCCCGGCCGCTACCGCATCTTCGTCCAGATGAAACACGGAGCGACGGTGGAGACAGGCGCCTTTGACGCGAATGTCGCGCCGGCTATGGCCTCTTCTGCTGCTGGCCGTTGAGCCGGGACGGCTTTGCGCGATGGCGTCGATGGCGGCCTTCAGCGCAGGGCGGCGGCGGTTGGTAACATGGGTGCGTGCCCCTTCAGTTCACGCACCATGCAGGCACCGCCGGAGGCGGCCGGCGAGGCAGGCTATCGCTGCCGCATGGCGTTGTCGAGACGCCGGCTTTCATGCCCGTGGGCACTGTGGGTTCCGTCAAGGCCGTGCCGCAGCACATGCTCGAGGCTCTGGACGCGCAGATCATCCTGGGCAACACCTACCATCTGTACCTGCGTCCTGGCCACGAGGTGGTGCGGCGGCTGGGTGGACTGCACCGTTTCATGAGCTGGCCCCGGCCCATCCTGACGGATTCGGGCGGGTTCCAGGTCTTCAGCCTGAGCGAGCTGCGCAAGGTGACGGAGGAGGGCGTGCGCTTCCGCTCACATCTCGACGGCTCGACGCACTTCTTCTCGCCCGAGCACTCGATGGACGTACAGATTGCGCTTGGCTCCGACATCGCGATGGCCTTTGACGAGTGCACGGAGTATCCTGCGGACCGGGCGCGCGCGCGCACTTCGCTGGACCTGACGCTGCGGTGGGCTGCCCGTAGCAAGACGCAGTTTGATGCGCACGGGCACGAGGCTCCCTGGGCCGCGGAGCTGGGACAGACGCCGAGCCTGTTCGGTATTGTGCAGGGCGGCATGTTTGCGGACCTGCGGCGCGAGTCTGCCGAGCGGCTGGTGGAGATGGACCTGCCGGGTTACGCGATCGGGGGCCTAAGCGTGGGTGAGCCGCGCGAGCTGACCCGCGAGATTATCGCTGCCACGCTGCCGCACCTGCCCCAGGACAAGCCGCGCTATGTGATGGGTGTCGGCTACCCGGAGGAGATTGCCGCATATGCCGCGATGGGCGTGGACATGATGGACTGCGTGCTGCCGACCCGGGCGGCGCGGCACGGCCTGCTGTTCACCTCTGAGGGACGGCTGAACATCAAGAACCGGCGCTTTGCCGAAGACCAGCAGCCGCCTGACCCGGCCTGCGGCTGCATGGTGTGCCGGCGCTACACGCGGGCCTACCTGCGCCACCTTATGGCAGCGCAAGAGCCACTCTCGGCTGTGCTGAACACGATGCACAACCTGGCCTTTTACCTGGACACGATGCGTCGCGTGCGCGCCTCGCTCAGGCCCTCGAAGGCGGAATCCGCGGCTCAAACAAGGGAAGAAAGTTCTCCCGGTAGCGAACAAAGACGATGAGCCAGAGCAGGGTGGCGAAGATGCCCGGGCCGATGCCCTTCGGATCTATGAGCAGGTGATAGTTGAGAATGTTGACCAGGATCGGCGCTAGCATGACGAGCGCCAGTGGCACGAAGAGCCCGGCAAGCAGCAGCACGCCTGCTACAAGCTGTAGCGCAAACACAATTACTAAATAGTGAGATGTGGAGAGTGCGACGAAGAATTGCAGCGCCATCTGCGAAGGCGGCGGCGGCTGGTGCAGAAAGTGAAAAAAGCCGTTCAGTCCAAAGACGGTAAACATGAGCCCAAGCAGCAGCCGCGCAATCAACGAAAAAATCTTCAT
>CAYQYM010000366.1:0-2777 GCA_964421715.1 uncultured Acidipila sp. | reverse complement strand
GCGTCGCGCAGCGTCGGCTGGTTGGGGTTGCGGCGATTAGCCGTGCCCAGCGCGCGGCCCGCAGTAAGACCGATGCGCAGACGGCTGGAGCCGACTTCCCCGGCCGGGCGCAACCGAAAAAGATAGCTCAGTAGGGACGCGTTCTCTTTGCGGCGCTGCCTGGAAACGAGCGGATACTCGGCGTGGCGGCGCAGACGCACAGCCGCGAATGAGCGCGGGCAAACGCTGGCGGGGACGGATTCACGCTTGGTGGATGTAAGCGGAATGGACGCGGACGGACTCACTGCGGTTTCCAAGGACCGTGCCGCGCGGAGGATTAGCATTGCAGGCCGGCCCTCTGCGGGAGAGCGGTGCTAGTCGCGGTAGCCCGCGCTTACGGAGACGCGCTTGCGGCCCTTGGCCCGGCGGCGTGAGAGCACAGCGGCTCCGCTCTTGGTCTTCATGCGCGTACGGAAGCCGTGGACCTTCGAACGGCGGCGGCGGTTAGGTTGAAACGTGCGCTTGGGCATGGAACTGCGCTCCTCAATCTGGATCTATGTCGAGAATCTCTGCCGCACAGCCGGCTACAATCGGCGCTCCGGGGCAAGTCCCGAGTATACCGCAGCTGTGCCCGCGGCTCAAATGGCTTCAGCCGAAGATGGCCGGCACGCAGCCCATCCGGCATATAATAAAGAAGTGATCTGCCGCTTCACACTTGACGCCCTTCTTTAGCGGCCCCGCCGCCGCTCCGAATCCCCCTGCCCCGAATACATTCTGATTATGCTTCCCAGAGGAGGCACCCATGTTTGAGCGTTTAGACCAGTTTGTTGCCCGGTATGAAGAACTTGGCCAGCAACTCGCCGACCCGGAGCTCATCGCCGACCCCCAGAGATACCAGAAGGCTGCTAAGCAGCACCGCGACCTTGAGGCCGTGGTCGATAAGTACCGCACCTACCGCGAGGTGACGACCGGCATCTCCGATGCCCGGATCATGCTGACCGAGAGTGACCCGGACCTGCGCGCGATGGCCGCCGAAGAGCTGGCCACTCTCGAAGAGCGCCGCCCACGGCTTGAAGAGGAGCTGAAGCTGCTGCTGTTGCCGAAGGATCCAAATGACGAAAAGAACGTCGTGCTCGAAATCCGTGCCGGCACGGGCGGCGACGAGGCCTCGCTGTTCGCCGCCGAGGTCTTCCGCATGTACTCGCGCTTTGCCGAGCAGCATCGCTGGAAGGTGGAGATTCTCTCCTCTTCCGAGTCGTCCGTGGGCGGACTGAAAGAGGTCATCGCCATCATTGAAGGCGACAAGGTCTTCTCGCAGTTGAAGTATGAGAGCGGCGTGCACCGCGTGCAGCGCGTTCCGGCCACCGAGACGCAGGGCCGCGTGCACACCTCTGCCATCACCGTCGCGGTGCTGCCCGAGGCTGAAGACGTGGACGTGAAGATCGAAGCCAAGGACCTGCGTATCGACACGTTCTGCTCTTCCGGCCCCGGCGGCCAGTCCGTGAACACGACCTACTCTGCAGTCCGCATCACGCACCTTCCCACCAATACCGTGGTGAGCTGCCAGGATGAGAAGTCGCAGATCAAGAACCGCGAAAAGGCAATGCGTGTGCTGCGCTCGCGTCTCTACGAAGTGGAAATGGAGCGCCAGCAGGCGGAGCTGGCGAAGGAGCGCAAGCAGCAGGTCGGCTCCGGCGACCGCAGCGAGAAAATTCGCACCTACAACTTCCCGCAGAACCGACTCACCGACCACCGCATCGGCCTCACGCTGCACCAGCTCGCCGAGGTGATGGAGGGCCGCCTGCAGCCGGTCATCGATGCGCTCATCGCGCACTTCAATGCGGAGCGGTTGAAGACTGAGACTGAGGCCGTCGCCTGACGAACGCCACGCTTTTGCCTGAGGACGATCTGCCGCCGGTGCTGCGCATACGCGGCGCACTTGCGCACGCCCGACGCATGCTCGCAGCGGTCAGCGCCGCTGCGGAGCAGGACGCGCGCCTGCTGCTGATCTTCGCCACCGGGCGCGACTACGCCTGGCTGCTTGCGCATCCGGATGCGGAGCTGGAGACCGCGGAGCGCGCCCGCTTTGAAGAGGCGCTTGCGCACCGCCGCTGCGGTACTCCCATGCAATACATCACCGGCGTGCAGGAGTTCTACGGACTCGAATTCCGCGTCACGCCGGACGTCCTGATTCCTCGCCCTGAGACCGAACACCTGGTGGAAGCTGCGCTGGCTGCGGCGGAGACCTGGCCGCAGCCGCGCATGCTGGACGTGGGAACCGGCTCGGGAGCCATCGCCGTCGCGCTTGCCACTCGATTGGGCCAGGCAAAGATCACCGCGCTTGACCTCTCGCCGGCGGCGCTGGCCGTGGCCCGTGAAAATGCAGGGCGGCTCGGTGTCTCCGGGCAAATCCGCTTTCTTCACTCTGACCTTCTGGCTGCGGTAGCAGGCGAGCAGTTCGACATCATCGCCTCCAACCCGCCCTATATCGGCGAACGGGAACGCGAGACGCTCGCCGTCCAGGTGCGTGAGCATGAGCCGGCGATGGCGCTCTTCAGCGGCAGCACCGGACTCGAGGTGTACCAGCGGCTGATTCCGCAGGCAGCCCGTGCGCTCGCTCCCGGCGGCTTGCTGCTGCTGGAGATCGGCTACGGACAGCGGCAGGCTCTCGAGGGTCTGCTTGACCCTGCGGCAGGCTGGAGAAACGTGCAATTTCTGCCCGACCTGCAGGGGGTGGACCGGGTGGCGGCCGCCACGCGGTAGCTCGCCTTCACGGCAGTGCACGAGGCCAGCCGGCC
>CAYQYM010000365.1:0-2779 GCA_964421715.1 uncultured Acidipila sp. | reverse complement strand
CCTCCCACCCAGAGCGTGAGCAGCAGCAGGGAGATCGCGCGGAGAGCCTTGCTCACAGGCCCTCGCCGTCGCCGTTCAGGCGGTTGCGGCCGATCAGCCGCTCCACGCGCTTGGCAATCGGCGGGTGCGTGGAGAAGAGCCCTGCCAGGTCGCTGCCGCTGAGCAGCGGCTGCACGATGAAAAGATGCGCCGTGGACGGAGATGCCGGCAGTGGCACGCGCTTGGAGTAGGCCTCCAGCTTCTCAAGCGCGCTGGCCAGCGCATAAGGATTGCCCGTGATATGCGCACCGGTGGCATCGGCCTCATACTCGCGCGAACGCGACACGGCGAGCTGGATGAGGGTGGCCGCAATCGGCGCCAGGATCAGCATGAAGAGCGCGCCAAGTCCCCCTCCGCGGTTGCGGTCACGCGAGTCCCCATAGCCGCCGAAGAGCGACGCCCAGTAACCCATGCGCGCCAGCAGCGTGACAGCGCCGGCCAGGGTCGCGGCGATGGAGCTGGTCAGGATGTCGCGGTTACGCACGTGGCCAAGCTCATGGGCAAGCACACCCTCAAGCTCATCCTCGTTCAGCAGGTTGAGAATACCCTCGGTTACAGCGACGGAGGCATGCTGCGGGTTGCGGCCAGTCGCAAAGGCATTCGGTGAGTCGGTCGGTATGAGGTAGATCTTCGGCATGGGCAGACCGATGCGCTGCGTCATGCGCTCCGCAACAGCGTAGACGCGAGGGAGTTGCTCGCGCGTGACAGGCTGCGCCCGATACATCGACAGCGCGAGTTTATCTGAGTAGAAATAGCTCACAAAGTTCATCCCGGCAGCGACGACAAAGGCCAGGATCATTCCGTTCTGGCCGCCGAAATGGTCGCCAATCAGCACCAGTACAAGCGTGAGCGCAGTAAGCAGCAGTGCAGTTTTAAAAGTATTCATTCCAGGGTGCCCCTCCGGGACCCATCTATATAGATTGTTTCACATGGCAAAGGTATGCGAGGTTTTGACTCAAGGCTGCCGATCGCTTTAATTCCATTTTATGTATTTCTTTACTCTCAAAGAAGCATTGGACATGTTTACTTTTTGGTATCTCTGAAGCTGGAAGCCTTGCTGCTCATGGAAGCCGCATTCCGCACTATTTCTCCTCCCTCTTGTTGCAGGAGCTAGTGGCGCGGGTCTGCTGCGGGGTGTGCTGACACCAATGGTCGCCTTTGCGCAAACCGCGGTCACCAGAGCGTTGACCGTTCAGCCACACCTCACGAATCAGTTCACCTTCGCGGCGAACTGTTACACGGCGTACTTTGGCCCAGCAACCTGCAGCAGAAGCTAGCCACCTTCCCGCCTACCTTTCCTTCTTCGATGGCGCCATCAATAGCGGCGCGGCCTTTGGGACGCTGGACGCGCCTTACTACTTTCCCCAGGGCCGCAACAAGCGCAGTACCGGTTTGTGGACGACCTCTCCTGAATCAAGGGCAACCACACCCTGCGCTTCGGCTACAACTTCCGCCGCGACGACATCTCCGACTACGGCGCCCAGGTGCTTGAGAATGGCCTCTACCAGTTCTTCAGCCTGGCTGGCTTTGCAAACGGAACTTCGGCAAGATCAACTTCTAAACCTTAACCACTCAACCGCAGAAGGGCGGCTACGACGGCCGCCCTTCTGTTTTGGCGCCGGCCCCTCTTCAGCCAGCCTCCACGAGCCCGTAGCGGCGCTGCCAGGCCTGCTTGAGCTGCGTGCGCACGCGCAGCCTCTCTTCTTCTGAATACTCGGTCGCGGTCCCGGCTCCGGAGACGAATTGTCCGCTCTCCTGCCTGGCCAGCTCCAGCAGCTCCCGGTCGCGCAGCAGGTTGGCCACGCGGAAGTCCGGCAGTCCGGCCTGGCGCGTGCCGAAGAACTCGCCGGGGCCGCGCTGCGCGAGGTCCAGCTCGGCCAGCTCAAATCCGTTCTGCGTGCGCACCATGGCGGCAAGCCGCTCCTCGCTCTGCGGAGACATCCTGCCGCTGGTGACGAGCAGGCAGTAGGATTTTGCAGCACCGCGCCCCACGCGCCCGCGCAGCTGATGCAACTGCGCCAGGCCAAATCGTTCGGCATGCTCGATCACCATAACGGTCGCGTTTGGCACGTCGACACCGACTTCGATCACCGTGGTGGAGACGAGCACATCGAGTTCGCCGCGTTGGAAGCGGAGCATGACGATCTCCTTGTCCTCCGCATGCAGGCGGCCATGCAGAAGGCCGATGCGGAGGCCGCTGAGCGGGCCTTGACGCAACGCCTCATACATGTCGGTGGCGGCCTTGAGAACATGCCGCTCGCCTGGGTCTCCTACAGAAAACAGGGTGGGCGCGTTGGAGCTCTTCCCGCGCGCAGCCGTCCTCCCAGGTGCCGTCGATGCGGCTTCAGGCGGAGCGAAGTCCAGCTCGGGCTGGTCCTCTTTTGCGCCCTCGATCACGGGGTAAACAATATAAGCCTGGTGGCTGCGGCGTACCTGCTCACGGACGAATTTCCAGACGTCGTCCGCGCGTTCCTCCGGCACGCGGCGCGTGACGATGGGCGTGCGTCCCGGCGGCAGCTCGCTGAGAACGCTAACTTCCAGGTCGCCGTAAAGTGTAAGTGCCAGTGTGCGCGGGATCGGCGTTGCGGTCATGACCAGCACGTGCGGCTCGGCATCGTTTGGCTTCTTCATCAGCCGGAAGCGCTGCACGACGCCGAAGCGGTGCTGCTCGTCTACGACGACCAGGCCGAGCCGCGCAAACTCCACCTTCTCTTCAATGAGCGCGTGGGTGCCGATGACC
>CAYQYM010000364.1:0-2785 GCA_964421715.1 uncultured Acidipila sp. | reverse complement strand
CTGCTGCACTCCGGCTGGGGAGCGCGATTCCTCGACTACGACAATGACGGTCGCAAGGACCTCATCTTTGCCCAGGGCCATGACATCGACAACATCCAGCTCAACTATCCGCAACTGCGGTATAGAGAGCCGATGCTGCTGATGCACAACAATGGCGGCGGCAACTTCAGCGATGTTTCAGCGCAGTCGGGCAGCGTCTTTCAGCAGCCCTGGGTAGGGCGCGGTCTCGCTCTCGCAGACCTGGATAACGACGGCCGGCTTGATGTTGTCGTCAGCACCAACGGCGGCCCCGCCTACCTGCTGCACAATGAGACGCCGAATACAGGCCACTGGCTTGCGCTGCAGCTCATCGGGCGCACGAGCAACCGCGACGGCCTCGGCGCAGAGATCAAGCTGACCACCGGGAAGGGCGCACAGTGGCAGACCGTGAGCAGCGCCGGCAGCTATCTCTCCTCCGGAGACAGGCGCGCGCACTTCGGGCTTGGAGCCGAGACCACGGCCAGCATCGAGATTCATTGGCCGAGCGGTATCCGTCAGGCCTTGAATGATATAAAGGCCGACCAGGTATTGCACATCAGCGAGCCGGAGCAGAAGAAAGCCGTGCCGTAGCTAAGGCGCGGCGGCGTTTGGTGTCTCAATGGAGGAGTGCGTGCTGTTCAGGCGAGAGCAGGTGTCAAACTCCCGCCTGGCTTCAGCCTGCATGCCCTGGCGCCGGTAGATCTGGCCCAGCTTGAAGTGGATTCCCGAGGCTCGGGGCGCAATGGCAACGGCCTTCTCGTACTCAGACTGCGCGTCGCTCAGCCTGTTCAGCTCCTGGTAGGCGCGGCCAAGTTGCTCGTGAACCCTGGCGTTGTTGGGGGCAAGCGCTGCGGCTTTTTGCAACTCGTCGAGCGCAGCAGGCGCATTGTTCATGTCCAGATCAAGCGAGCCCAGGTTTAGATAAGGCTGCGCGTCCTGTGTGGCTGCGCTCTGCTGCCACTGGATTGCCTGCTCGTAGGCCGCGCGCGCCTCAGCATTTCTGTTGAGCGCCTGCAAGCAGAGTCCGAGGTTGTTCTCTGATTTTTCATCGCGCGGCGAGAGTGCCAGCGAGCGCTCAAATGCCGCCAGGGCCTCCTGAAACCGGTTTTCGTTGTACTTCGTGCGGCCCAGCAGATACCACGTGCGGGCGTTGTCTGGGTCCATCTGGGCGGAGCGCGTCAGCCACTTGTCCGCATCGGCATAGGCGGCCATCAGCACGTAGTCTGAAGCTACGGTGTTCAGCTCCTCGGGCCCGGGGTGTCCGTATTTCGCGCCAGCCGTGTACTCGGCGAGCGAGTCGATTGGCTTGTCTTCCCGAAACAGTGTGAAGCCGAGCAGAAAGTGCGCACGGGCGGAGGCAGGGTTGGTGACGACACAGCGGCGCAGCGCGTTCTCTGCGGCTGCAAGCTCACCGTGGGCCAGCATCTGCTCGGCGGCCTTCAGCGGCTGCTCGTCCTGCGCCCGCGTCGGGGCGGAGAGAAGCAGTACGGCTGCGCAGCCGGCTGCCACTCGTCTCGCGCGCTGTGCAAACCTCATCACCTATCCATGTTCCCACAGGGGGCGCGTGCAAGCTGCATGTCGAGGTGTGCGCATCAGGGCACGCCATAAGCAGCTTAGCGGCCAGCGCCAGATGCTCCGCGCCGGAGAGGGGGAATGGCAGCAACGGCACGGGCACGAGGCATGGCGGGAAGATGTACATATTGCTTGACAGGGGCAGAGCCGTTGCCGATAATTCCGCACTGGAATCGTTACCAAAGGTAAATGGTATCGTTTCCAAAACGGCCAGGCAGCGGATATACCCCTCCGACTCCCGGCATGACTCGATGCTGTTTGGTTTTGTCTTCAGGAGGCTGCAATGCAAATTACTCAGGCGAAATTCCCGTGCCGCCCATCTTGGCAGCGCACGGTCGCACTACTCTCAGGCTTTCTCTTGCTTCTGCTGCTTGCTGCGACACTTCCGCTCCGGGCGCAGACGGCTACCGGTGTCACCGGCACGATCTTCGATCAGACTGGGGCGGTTGTCAGCGGAGCGCAGGTCACCGTTACCAACGTCGAAACCGGTGTAGCCACCAAGATTCGCAGCTCAAGCTCGGGCACTTATTCGATGACGGGCCTTGTACCCGGTAAGTATGACGTCACGGTCGAGGCTGCCGGCTTCAAGAAGTCCGTGTCGACCGGAGTCAATGTGGACGTGACGGTCATGTCCACGGTCAACGTTACGCTGAGCACAGGCGCTGACACCGAGACGGTGGAGGTGATGGCGAGTCCCATCTCGCTGAACACGACTCAACCTCAGGCTGGCACCACCATCGAGCCAGCAGTAGTGAAGTCGCTGCCCGTCCAGGTCTCCGGGCGTGGCCGCCAGATCGACCAGCTCCAGTTCCTGGCTCCGGGCGTCAGCGGCAGCTCCTTTAGCCATACGGTCAGCGGCGGCGTGGATTTCCAAGAAGAGGTTCTCTACAACGGCATCCCCTATCCGCAGTCTGAGACGGAAGGCTACACCACAAACGTGAATCCTCCGTTCGAACTGATCAGCGAGTTCCGTGTGCAGCAGACCACGTTCGCAGCGCAGTATGGGCTCGGACAAGGTGCGGTGGTTTACCAGACAGCGAGCGGGACCAACCGGTATCACGGCGACCTGTTTGAGATCAATCGCAACAGCTTCTTTGATTCGAAGGGCTTCTTCAACTCCACCGTACCGGTAGATCGTGAGAACAACTACGGCTTCACCGTGGCCGGCCCCGTCTGGATTCCAAAGGTATATAAC
>CAYQYM010000363.1:0-2786 GCA_964421715.1 uncultured Acidipila sp. | reverse complement strand
GAGTAATACTGGCACGGATTCGCGGCCTTGGCGAGTGCGTTTCTCACTCACATAGCAGGGGCGCTGGCATGCCGTAACGGAATACCTGCGTTGTTTGCCCCCTGCTCGGCGGGCGGCTCGAAGGACTTCAGAATGGTACGCATCGGCTCGCCCCTCAAAACGCAGCCGCCGCTTTACACCATCCGGACCCCTCAGTAGACTTGGAGCTTCGGAGAAGGAGCCTTCGTGTGCCCGCAACTCCGTCGCGAGCAAGTTATCTAAACAAATGAGAAGTCAGGAGAAATGCATGGCAGCGGTGGATGAAAAGGTAAAGCAGATCATCGTCGAACAGCTTCAGGTGGATGAAGCAGAGGTCACGCCCAACGCTTCCTTTCAGGAAGACCTCGGCGCGGATTCACTCGACGTGGTCGAGCTGGTGATGCAGTTTGAAGAGGCCTTCGACATCGAGATCCCCGATGAGGACGCCGAGAAGATCAAGACCGTGAAGGATGCGACGGACTACATCCAGGCGCACGCGAAAGGCGGCAAGTAACATTGCAGCGCCGAGTGGTGGTCACCGGCATTGAGCTCATCTGCGGGGTGGGCCACACCGCGCCAGAGGTTTGGGAGAACCTGCTGGCCGGCAAGAGCGGCATGGCGCCGATCACCGCTTTTGATACGACCGGCTTCTCCGTCACCTTTGCCGCCGAGGTGAAGAACTTTGACCCGCTGCAGTTCATCGACAAGAAGGAAGCGCGCAAGATGGGGCGCTTCATTCACTTTGCGCTGGCGGCGACCGAGGAGGCGATGCAGGCCTCCGGCCTGAAGATCACCAGCGAGATCGCCGAGCGTGTCGGAGTTCATATCGGTTCTGGCATCGGCGGCTTCGACGTGATCGAGCGCGAGCACAGTGCAATGCTCACCGGTGGCCCGCGCAAGATCTCACCCTTCTTCATCCCCGCCTCCATCATCAACCTGGCGGCGGGTCATGTCAGCATTCGCTATGGCGCAAAGGGTCCGAACGAGGCAACCGCCACGGCCTGCACCACGAGCGCGCACTCCATCGGCGATGCGTTCCGCATCATCCAGCGCGGGGACGCGGATGTAATGATAGCCGGCGGTGCGGAAGGCGCTATTACGCCGATGGGCGTCGGTGGCTTCGCCGCCATGCGCGCGCTCTCCACGCGCAATGACGATCCCGAGCACGCCTCGCGGCCCTTTGACAAGGACCGCGACGGCTTCGTGGTGGGTGAGGGTGCCGGCATTCTCATCCTCGAGGAGCTTGCCTTTGCTAGGGCACGCGGAGCCAAGATCGTGGGCGAGGTCATCGGCTACGGGATGAGCGGCGACGCCTTCCACATCACCGGCATGGCGCCTGAGGGCGAGGGCTGCTACCGCGCCATGCGCAATGCCCTGGCGAGTGCCAGCATCGCGCCAGACGCGGTGGATTATGTGAATGCACACGCGACCTCCACCTCTCTGGGCGACGCTTCAGAAAGCGCCGCGATGGAGCGAATTTTCGGCGAGCACGCGACGAGCCACAAGCTGCTGGTCAGCTCTACCAAATCCATGACAGGCCACCTGCTGGGCGGTGCCGGCGGCCTTGAGGCGGGCATCACGCTGATGGCGCTGCAACATCAGATTGCGCCGCCGACGGCCAATCTTGTGCATGTAGACCCGGAGTGCAGGCTCAACTACGTTCCCAACAAGCCGCAGGACGCAAAGCTCGACGTAGCGCTCTCGAACAGCTTCGGCTTTGGCGGCACAAATGGTTCACTCGTCTTCAGGCGCTGGAGTGAGTAGCACACGGCGTGGCGGGATTAGGCGAGAAGCGGCCCCGAGCGGGCCGCTCTCGTTTACTTGATTTGGTCCCGCTGGCCCTGTGGCGTGCGGCACTTTCTGCAAGCCCTTCCGCTCCCGATGCAGGAGCTACTCCGCCACCACGGCCTTCACCAGGTTGCGCGGGCTGTCCACATCGACGCCACGCAGCAACGCTGTGAAGTAGGCCAGCAACTGCAGCGGCACCACTTCCAGAATCGTAAGCAGATACTCGCTGGCAGCGGGTACAGCCACGCAGTGCGTTGCCAGCTCGCGGGCAGCGGCATCGCCTGCGTTCGCCAGCGCCAGGATGACCGCGCCCTGCGCGCGCATGTCGCGCATCAGTTGCAGCGTCTTCTCATAGCGTAGTACCGAGTCCGGGTCGCCCGGGTCGCGCGTGGCAATCATTACCAGCGGCGCATCTTTGCTCACCAGCGCATTGGGGCCGTGCTTCAGCTCACCGGCCGGGTATCCCTCGGCCTGCACGTAGGCAGACTCCTTCAGCTTGAGCGCACCTTCACGCGCGATCGCATAATGGACTCCTCGACCCAGGTAGAGGAAGGTTCGAGCATGGCCCAGGCTTTGCGCAATGGCGTGCAAGTGCTGCTCCCAGGCGGGCAGCGCCGCCTCCATCAGCGCAGGCAGTGCGCTCACTTGGTCCACCCTGGTGCTGACCGCCTGCGCCGTCATGCGGCCGCGCAGCCGCGCCAGCGAAAGCGTGAGCAGGTACAGGACGGCGATCTGCGTCGTGAAGCTCTTCGTTGCGGGAATGGCTCGTTCGCGTCCGGCGCAGGTGGGCAGCGAGGCATCGGCTTCCTGCGCCATCGTGGAGCCGGCGTGGTTCGTGATGGCTGCCGTCTTCAGCCCTCGCGCACGCGCCTCGCGCAGCGCGGCCAGGGTGTCCGCGGTCTCGCCGGACTGGGAGAGCACGATCACGGCCGGGTCCTGCAGCGTGTGGGTAGAGCGGTAGCAGTACTCGCTGGCATATT
>CAYQYM010000362.1:0-2790 GCA_964421715.1 uncultured Acidipila sp. | reverse complement strand
ATGCGACAACATCCTGCAGCAGCAGCCTTTCAATGCCTGCCAGGCGAACGCGGCAGCGGCCACAGGCCGGCGCGCGCAGGTGATCTATGAAGGTCTTGAGCAGGCGCTGGGTGGTCCAGCCATGGCGGAGGGCCGCGCGCTCGCTGCCTCCCAGCGGGCATTTTTGCGCTACCGCGACCAGAGTTGCCGGGCTGCCGGCGCGGCCTACTCCGGTGGCACGGCAGCTCCTGCGGCCAGCGGTGCCTGTTATCTGCTGCTTACGCGACAGCGTGTCCAGGCGCTGCACGATCTCTACGCTATGCAGTTCCGGCAGCCTTAGCGAGGGCCAGCAGGTTCCTATTGAAATTCGTATTAAAAATACTTAAAATTAAATCGTTTGGCCTGGCATGAGTACCGGCACCAAGCTGGCGGTGATGATGGTGCCGGGATGTTCGTTTGCGCGTCTAATTTATTGCGAGAGGGTATCGCATCAATGGCAAAGCGTCGTGGCAATCCTAATTGGGGCAAGCCGGAGCCGATCGGCCCGGTGGTTCCCACAGTTACTTCTTTTGAGCAGGTCGTGAAGGAGTACAAGCTGACTCCCGACCAGTATGTCCGCTCCACAAGGCTTCGCGAATGGGCCCGCCGCAACCGGAACTCCAAGTATATTCCTGAGGCGCTGCTGGAGGCGTGGGGATTCGAGATCGAGTCCACGCTCTAAGCAGGACAGCGACCGAAGACGCCGCCCCCATGGGGCGGCGTCTTTCATTTGGGCTACAACCGGGCGCCCGTGGGCAACAGAGGACGAAGCCGCCGTCCTCCCATCGTGTATGAGATGGACTATCACCGCCGCACTTGCGGCCACCGCCGGGGCCACAGCCCTCGTCCTTTACCGCAGCTTCACTACGCCGGTGCGCGACTCTGGCAGCGTGCAGCCGGCGGGCCGGCCCAAGCGGGCGCTCACCGTCGCGCTCGAGACCGGAGCCTGCATGCTGCAGCGGCACTCTCCCCTAAGCCGCTTCGATACCTACCTGACCGGGTTCCATCCGATGAAGGACGATCCGCAGCACCAGATGGAGGCGCACCACTACTGCCGCCAGGTGAACGAAGACCTTACGCAGTGCATCCTCTTCAGCGGCAATGGCCCGGACGCGTTGCTGAACGGCATCGAGTACATCGTGAGCGAGCGGCTTTACCAGGCGCTGCCCGAGGAGGAGCGCCAGTACTGGCATCCGCATAACTATGAGATCCTCTCCGGGCAGCTCATCGCCCCGGGCATTCCCGAGCCGGTGGAGCGTGTGCTGATGCGGGAGAAGATGAACAGCTACGGCAAGACGTGGCATACGTGGAATACCGGGCGGGAGGGGCATCCGGGGGATCAGATTCCAATGGGCCCTGCGATGCTGGCGTGGTCATTCAATCACGACGGTGAAGCGGACCCGTGCCTGCTGGCCGCGCGTGACCGCGGCCTGGGCCAGGATACTGCCAGCCGCCGGGAAGCCCGCGCTGAACTGGCCGGCTGTGCGAACCCGCAGCATGGGGTAGACCTGCTCAAAGAGGCTCTCGGCAATAAGCCCTACACCGCCGCAGGCGTGGTGGATGTTAACGCCGCACGCATGTCTGCTGTCCGCTCGGCTTCTGCGACTGAGCAGAGCTCGGAGGATAGAAGAGCATCGTGAAGTGCCGCTCATCCTCTACCTGCCACACGACGTGGCCGTGCATTGGCGAGGCACCTCCGGCCGGGTAAAAGACGCCGCTCCACACCCATTGATGATCCGCAAACTCGGGTGAGTTCTGCTGTGCGTAGGCGCCGTCGGCGTGGAAGTCGTCATAGACCCACTGCTTGAGCGCGGGGACGTACCCTATCACAGCAGCTCCGCCCAGTTGGCCCCCTCGGCCATAGGTCAGCCGGGTCCAGCCGCCACTGTCCGGCGCGTCAAAGTGCCATTCTGCGGTCTGGCCGTTGTAGGAGCAGGTCCAGTCGCCGGCAAACCAGCTCATCGAGGCCATTCCAGAAGGTGTTGCGGCCGGGCCGGAGGCGGCCGCATAGGAGGAGACAAGCAGAACGAGCAGGGCGAGTCGCATGACGGACACTATAGCGCGCGGCGGCAGCAATAGCCCGCACTTTCCGCATGCTAAACTCAGGAGCTTTCTTTCGGAGTAGCCGCTTGCCGACTTATGCAGATTCCCCCGTTCTGCGCGCCGCCGTGCGCCGCGCCAGCCTGCGCCTGCTGCCGCTGATCGGCGTAGCCTATTGCATGGCCTACCTTAACCGGGTAAACATCAGCTTTGCGGCCCTTGAGATGAACCGGCAACTGCACTTCAGCGGGCGGGTCTTCGGACTGGGGGCGGGCCTCTTCTTTATCAGCTACTCACTCTGCCAGGTGCCGGCAAACCTGCTGCTTGTGCGGTTCGGTGCGCATCGCTGGCTGGCCGCCATCATGTTTGCCTGGGGCGTCGTCTCCGCACTCACGCTGCTGGTGCGAACACCGCTTGAGTTCTACCTGGCGCGGCTGGCCCTGGGCGCGGCGGAAGCGGGCTTCTTCCCCGGTGTCATCTACTACAGCTCGCAATGGTTTCCGGTCAGCTACCGGTCGCTTGCGATCAGCCGGTTTTATGTTGCCTATCCGCTCAGCACCACGGTAATGGGAGTGCTGGCCGGCTCGCTGCTTCACCTGGACGGCAGACTGGGGCTGGCAGGCTGGCAATGGCTGCTGGGCGTGGAGGGATTACCGGCTGTTCTGTTGAGTGATGTCCTGTTCTTCACGCTGACAGACAGCCCATCGGACGCTAAGTGGCTCACAGCCGAGG
>CAYQYM010000361.1:0-2793 GCA_964421715.1 uncultured Acidipila sp. | reverse complement strand
GCCATGTAGAACGCCGTGTCTACAGCCTCCTGCACATCGCCGCGCGTCTCCTTGAGCACCTTGCCCATCTCGCGCGGAAGGAAGAGTACGCGCAGCTCATGACGCGCGAGATGGGCAAGGTGCTCAAGGAGACGCACGGCGATGTGCAGGAGGCTGTAGACACGGCGTTCTACATGGCCGGCGAAGGCCGCAGGCTTTTTGGCCAGACCACGCCCTCCGAGCTGCCAAACAAGTTTGCCATGTCCGTGCGCATGCCGGTCGGGGTCATCGGCATGATCGCGCCGTGGAACTTCCCCATGGCCATTCCTTCCTGGAAGCTCTTCCCCGCGCTGGTGTGCGGGAACACGTGCGTCATCAAGCCGGCTGAGGACACCCCGCTCTCTACCTACAATCTCGTGCAAACGCTCATGGACGCGGGCCTGCCGCCCGGCGTAGTAAACATCGTCACCGGCTTTGGTCCGGATGCCGGAGCCCCGCTGGTCTCGCACCCGGACGTGCGCGCCGTCTCGTTCACTGGCTCGAGCGAGGTGGGGCGCATCGTGGGCCAGACCGCCGCAGCTAACTTCAAGCCCTGCTCGCTTGAGATGGGCGGCAAGAATGCGATGATCGTGCTCGAAGATGCCAACCTCGACCTCGCGCTCGAAGGCGCTCTGTGGGGAGCTTTTGGCACGACCGGCCAGCGCTGCACTGCAACCAGCCGCATCATCGTAGAGCGCTCGATTGCGCCCGTGTTCGCGCAACGGCTAGTGGAGCGCGCCCAGGCTCTCAGGGTCGGCAATGGACTCGACGAATCCATCGACATGGGCCCGCAGGTAAACGAGCAGCAGATCGAGACCTCGACACGATACTGCGCCATCGCACGCGAAGAAGGCGCAAAGCAGCTCTGCGGTGGCAGTCCGCTGGAAGGCGGCACCTACAAACACGGCACCTTCTTCGCTCCTACCGTATTCGCAGATGTCGCACCCGCTATGCGCATCGCGCGCGAAGAGGTCTTCGGCCCGGTGGTCAGCGTGCTGCCTTGTGATGACTTCGATCACGCCATCGAGATTGCAAACAGCATCGAGTACGGGCTCTCCACCTCGCTCTACTCGCGCGACGTGAACCGCGCCTTCAAGGCCATGCGCGACCTCGAGGCAGGCATCACCTACATCAACGCGCCCACCATCGGCGCCGAGGTGCACCTGCCCTTCGGCGGCGTGAAGCGCACAGGCAACGGACACCGCGAAGGCGGTACCGGCGCCCTTGATTTCTACACCACGTGGAAGTCGGTGTATGTGGATTACTCAGACCGGCTGCAGCGCGCGCAGATCGACACCGGCGAGTAGCTTCAGCCAGCGGAGAGGATGGCCTTGCGCCGGGGAAGAATCCCGAGGCGGGCCTCCACTGCCCCGCGCACGCTGGCCGTGCGGAATTCGGTCAGCGCGGCAAATCCCACGGCATAAAGCAGAGCCACGGCAAAGATGGCAAGCGCTGACGCCAGGTGGGCCGGAGTAGGCTGCCAGCGCGTGTCATGTACCGAAAGCGCTGTGATGAGAACGATCAGCGGCAGGTGCACCAGGTAAAGCGAATACGAGAAGCCGGCCGTGAATCGCGAGGCGCGTACCCATGCAGGGGAACCGGCCGCGGATTGCACACCCAGTAGCGCCCAGAGCAATAGAAACGTAGCTCCGCCGAGCAGGGTGTCTGAAGCCACGCCGGTGACAAGATGCGTCTTCGCAAGAAAGAAAAATGTCGCGGCATAAAGCGCGACCCCGATCGTCAGCACAGGGCGCGACAACTGGAGCCGAGGCAATCGCGCCAGCATAACACCCATCAGCCACACAGGAAAAAGCAGCAGAATGGACCTGCCTACCAGCAGGGCGCACAGCAGAAAGATCACGGCATACGTTGTGCGATGCGGCCAGCCCTTCGCACGAATGGAGAGCAGCGCGAGCGGAAACAGCATGTAATACCAGAACTCGTTTGCCAGGCTCCAGAGCGGTCCGTTTGAGCCAAAGGTATGGACCACGATCGTTTGAAGGAAGACCAGATTTCCTGCAAAAGCCGCGGGAGTGAGGCTGCTGGCCACGTCAAACGACAAAACCGAGTTCCCCGCCTGGCCCGTGTAGAGAAGTGGCGCTGCATGGGTGGCGATACCGATGCGGTCCAGCACCAGCCCCGCAAGAAGCGCAGGCGCAAGCACGATCCAGAGGCGAACCAGCCGGTGAGTGAAATAGAGCTTCCAGCTCCAGCGCTGTTGCTGATAGAGCCGGAGCACGCTGCCGCCCACCAGATATCCGCTCAGGACGAAAAAGATCACAACGGACTGGTGCCCCGCGCCCGTGAAGACGTAGAACGGGGCAAGCAGTCCGCGATGCGAGGCGACCCGCGCGTAGTCTACAAACAGCAGGCTGCGCCAGTGCGACAGGCAGACAAGCAACGCGGCGGCTGCGCGCACCAAGTCGAGCAAGGCAGATGCAGTCGTATCCTGGAATGAGATTGCTGACTTGGTCATAGAGTGATTGGTGACATTAGAGTAATCCCGACCGGCGGCCAGGTCACCAACTTTCACAGCGCGCCTCTTCCTTGGCGCCGACGCATGCCGCCTACTGTATCCTTAAGTGTTTGCGTGCTGCATCGGATTTTGAGAGGAAAGCAGATGATCATTGGCGTACCAAAGGAAGTGAAAGACCACGAGAGCCGGGTGGGCGTCACTCCGGCCGGGGTCAGGGCCCTGGTAGAGACCGGTCACAAGGTGCTGGTGGAGACGCACGCCGGAGATCTCTCCGCGTTTACCGACGATGACTATCAGGC
>CAYQYM010000360.1:0-2796 GCA_964421715.1 uncultured Acidipila sp. | reverse complement strand
CGACGGCACCATGGCGCGCGTGCCGGACCTGATCGAATTCTGCAATCAGCACGGCATGAAAATGCTGACGGTCGAGGAGCTCATCCGCTACCGCCTTCAGCATGAGCGGTACATCGTGCGCGTTGCCGAGAGCCCCCTTCCCACCCAGTATGGCGAGTTCCGCATGGTTGCCTATGAAAGCGAGGTGAATGGCGGAGAGAGTCACCTCGCGCTGGTGATGGGGGATGTAAGCTCGTCGGCCGACCCGGAACCCGTGCTGGTGCGCGTTCACTCGCACTGCCTGGCAGGCGATGTCTTCGGCTCTACGCTGTGCGACTGCCGCCGCGTGGTGCAGCAGTCCCTCAGGGCGATTGCCGGTGCCGGGAGAGGCGCGCTCATCTACCTGCACAACAGCAGCCGGGGCTTTGATGTGGACCGCATCGCCGACCCGCGCCGCATCCTGTTACACCGCGAGGCGCGCGGCGGGGAAGAGCACCGCATACTGCGGCAGGTTGGCCTCGGAGGCCAGATACTTTCGGACCTGAACATCCGCAAGATCCGTCTGCTCTCCAATACGCCGACGCACGTTCCGGCGCTGCATGGGTTTGACGTGGAGATCGTCGAGCGCGTGCCCATTCCCGATGAGGTACATGCCTGAAAGTGCTGAGGCCCCGCCGTGGTGGACGGGGCCCTGATCCTGGTCTGAAGTAGAGCTAGGGTTAGGCCGTGGGTGCGGCGCAGTATTCGTTCAGTGCGCGGGCCAGTTCCTCGCCGATGGCCTGGGCTGTGTTCGTCTCGATGATGGCGCGCTGCATCAGATAAACAAGCTTGCCGTCCCGCAGGATGGCGATGGCAGGCGAGGTGGGCGGATGGCCCTCGAAGTAGGAGCGCGCGCGCTCGGTAGCCTCGCGGTCCTGGCCAGCAAAGACGGTGATGGCCTGATCGGGCTGAACGCCTGCGCTCTGCAGGGCCAGCCTAACGCCGGGGCGCATCTTGCCCGCAGCGCAGCCGCAGATCGAGTTGACTACCAGCAGGGTAGTGCCCGGCCTGGCCAGCGCCGCGTCCACCTCTGCCGCCGTGCGGGTTTCCTTGATGCCCGCGCGCGTCAGCTCCTCGCGCATGGGAATAACCATGATCTCTGGGTACATTCCTGAATCCTCCTCAGCCCTGAGGCCGATGCTTCTATTGTAAGGCTTCAGCCCTGCCAGGCACCGAGTTGCTTGCGCAGCATTACGATCTGGCCCAGATGGTAGCTGGTGTGGTCGCCGGCCAGCAGCACCTCGCGCAACAGTGTCTGCCCCTGTCCCCACGGAATGCGTGCATACAGATTGGATGCAGGGCTTTCGACCAGGTGCTCAAACGCTCCAAGATCCTGCCTGAGGGCACGCGCGCTTTGCTGCCACGTCGCCTCGTCCGGCGGAGCTTCGCTGCCGGGCCAGTACGCATCCGGCCACTTTGGCGCGGTGTAATTCGAGTCTGTACAGAATTCGAGCAGGTCGCGCAGCGTGAACCGGACGTGCTCCAGCAGCTGCCACGCAGTGTACGGAGCGCCTGCGGGTTTTACGCCCTGGAGCTCCGCCGGAAAATCATCGAGAGCGGTGCCAACGTCAGCGTGCGCACTGCCGCCGCGTAGGAATTCGAGGAGTTGTTCGCGCAGTACACGATCTTCTGTTGGCATCCGCTCATCGCTCCTAGCTGTTGGGATGCCGCTACCGAGGGCTAGTGTGCCTCCAGGGCCACGGCTTCCCGCTTACCTCCGAAGACGTTGCCCATCCTGCGAATCTGGGCGCCTACGCCGCGTAGCTTCTCTTCAATGTGCTCGTAGCCGCGGTCCATGTGATACACCCGGTCCAGGATTGACTCGCCATCGGCCACCAGTGCTGCGAGCACGAGCGATGCCGACGCGCGCAGGTCAGAGCACATCACCGCTGCCGCAGAGAGCGGGGCTCGCCCGCGCACGGTGGCCGTGCGTCCGTCTACCTTGATGTTTGCGCCCATGCGGATCAGCTCCTGCACGTGCATGAAGCGGTTTTCGAAGATGTTTTCCGTAATCACCGAGGTGCCCTCAGCCTGCGTGGCCAGCGCCATGTACTGCGCCTGCATGTCGGTCGGGAAGCCCGGGTACTCCTCGGTCGACATGTCTGCGGCCTTCAGGCAGCCCTCGCTCCGCACGCGAATCTGGTCCCTGCTGAGAATGTCGAGACGGACGCCGCAGGATTCCAGCTTATGGATCACCGCGCTCAGATGGGCCGGGTTGCAGTTGGCCACCACCAGGTCGCCGCCCGTGATCGCGCCGGCGACGAGGAACGTGCCCGCCTCGATGCGGTCAGGGTTGATGCGGTGGCGCGCTCCGTGCAACCTGGGTACGCCCTGCACCCGGATGGTGGAGGTACTAGCACCTTCGATCTGTGCGCCCATGGCCGTCAGCAGCGCGGCCAGGTCCGTGACCTCGGGCTCGCGCGCGCAGTTCTCCAGCACCGATTCGCCCTCGGCCAGCACCGCCGCCATAAGCAGGTCTTCCGTGCCGGTGACCGTGATCTTGTCAAAGACAATGTGTGCGCCGCGGAGCCGCTCCGCACGCGCCTCGATGTAGCCGTGCTCATACTCGATCACCGCACCCATGGCCTCCAGGCCCTTAATGTGCAGGTCGATAGGCCGGCCGCCGATCGCACATCCGCCGGGTATGGCCACGCGCGCCATGCCGGTGCGCGCAACCAGCGGCCCCAGCACGAGCGAAGAGGCGCGCATCGTCTTCACGATCTCGTACTTGGCGACAGGGTCCGACAGCAGGCGGCAGCAGATGGAGGTGCGATGCTG